>NZ_JACJFF010000109.1:0-16426 GCF_014164465.1 Vibrio sp. SG41-7
CTGTTGAACCTCAACTAGACGCTGAACCTCAAGCAGAAACGGTACCGCAAGTTGACGCTACGGAACAAGCTGAAGTTCTAGGACAAGACAGCGAAGAAGAGTTCTCGTTTGATGACTTCGAACTTCCTGAGTTTAATGAAGAAGACGCGTTGGCAGAAGCCGATGCTGAAGCCGATGTTGAAGTAATACCAGACCCAGTTACTCCTGCTGTTGAACCTCAACTAGACGCTGAACCTCAAGTAGAATCGGCACCTCAAGTTGACGCTACGGGACAAGCTGAAGTTCCAGGACAAGACAGCGAAGACGAGTTCTCGTTTGATGATTTTGAACTGCCTGAGTTTAATGAAGAAGACGCATTGGCAGAAGCTGATGTTGAAGTAATACCAGAACCAGGTACTCCTGCTGTTGATTCTCAACTAGACGCTGAACCTCAAGCAGAAACGGCACCGAAAATTGAAGCTACGGAACAAGCTGAAGTTCAAGGGCAAGAAGACGAAGACGAATTCTCGTTTGATGACTTCGAATTGCCAGAGTTTGGTGAAGAAGATGCATTGGCGGAAGCCGTTAGTGAGCCTGATGAAGCTCAGTTAGAGCAAGATCTCGCTCCTGAGGCAGACAAGTTTGAGTTCGATGATCTTGACCTTCCTGAATATGACGAAGAAAGCGCAAAAGCAGACTCTGTTTTAGATGATATTGAGCAAAGCAGCGCAGAGCCAGTAGCGGAAGAAGAAGGCGTCGAGTTCGATGAGCTTGATTTGCCTGAATACGGTGAAGACGAAGCCATCTCAGATGCGTTTGCAGAGAAGCCGACACCACTGACTTCTTTTAGTCCGCAAGGTGAAGAGCAAGATGCGCTGCATGATTTGTTCTCAAATCCGCAAAGCTTTAGTCACGCTGACGACTTCTCCGATACAAAGGGGTTCTCGGACGAAGCAGGGTTCTCAGATGCAGAAGAACCTGAACTGGCAGCGTTCGCACAACCAGATGATTCACCGAGTTCATCTTCAGGATTAAATTCAACGCCTTTAGAATCAAACTCAGCACCTACAGCGGTTCAAGACGAACCACTAGAAGGCTTTGACGATTTTGATGAAACAGCATTGGCTGAGTTGCTTTCAGAAGATGTCCAAGACTCAGTCGACAATATGTTTGAGAAGCCATTAGATGCAACGTCGATTGACAGTGCAGGGCTCGATATCGATGCGATGCTTGAAGTTGGCGGTGAAGACTGGAAAGGCTTTAACTTAGCTCCAGAGCAGCAATCAAGCATGCACAATGGTGTTCCTGACGATCAACAAGAGATTTGGGCATCGGCTGAAAAACAAGCTGAACCTAAAATTAAAGAAGAGAATTGGGGTCAACAAGATAATCTAACAGAGTCGGGTAACAGTCGTGATAAGCAATACATGACGATTGACGAACTGATGGCTCAAGTAGAGCAAGAAGGCGAAGAAGCCATAAATCCAGATGATGAAGAGTTGAAGCTGGATGTTGGTCTCAATGAATTCCCTGATGTTATCGGTGATATCGGCAACTATGATGTCGATAACAATGCAGAAGCTGCTGGCAAGCTCGATTTGGCTAAAATCTATATCGAGATGAGTGATTCGCAAGGTGCAATTAAGCTTCTAGAAGAGGCGATAGTTGACGGGAGCGATGATATTCGTCGAGAGGCAAAGAATCTTATCGATACCTTAAACGGTCGATAAATTTAAAAAAATCATAAAGGGTAGCGTTGGCTACCCTTTATTTTTGGGTGAGCCCAAGCGCCTTTGTTTTATTTGGCTTCTTAAAACCACCGTCTAGGGCGGTAGTGATTGTTTATTGCAGTTTTAGCCCCATCCTATTTGGGCTAGCACTCATTTCCGTATATACTTCTTGCCCATTTTCAAAGAGAACAAGAACATGAAAATTGCTTTAGGTATTGAATATAACGGTACCCACTACTTTGGTTGGCAGCGCCAACGAGACGTGAAAAGTGTCCAAGAAGAATTGGAAAAGGCTCTTTCAGTTGTCGCGAATCATCCTGTAGAGGTTATGTGCGCAGGTCGTACAGATGCCGGTGTTCACGGTACGGGACAAGTCGTTCACTTTGAAACTAATGTTGATCGTAAAATGGTTGCTTGGACAATGGGCGCGAATGCCAACATGCCAAAAGATATTGCGGTTCGTTGGGCGACAGAAGTGAATGAGGATTTCCACGCTCGTTTTTCTGCAACTGCACGCCGTTATCGCTACATTATCTTTAATCATGCACTACGTCCTGGCATTCTGAATTCAGGCGTGAGCCATTACCATGGTCACCTTGATGAAAAAAAGATGCATGAAGCGGGTCAGTACTTGTTAGGCGAGAACGACTTCACTTCATTCAGAGCGACACATTGTCAATCTCGTAGTCCATGGAGAAACATGATTCACTTAAACGTGACTCGTCATGGACACTACATAGTGATCGATATTAAAGCGAATGCGTTTGTTCACCACATGGTGAGGAATATTACGGGTAGCCTAATTGCAGTAGGTAAAGGTGAGCAAAAACCAGAGTGGATCCAGTGGCTTTTAGAGGCTAAAGATCGAAAAGTGGCTGGCGCAACCGCCAAAGCGGAAGGCTTGTATCTGGTAGATGTTGATTATCCTGAACATTTTGAGTTACCACGAGAGCCAATTGGACCTCTGTTTTTACCGGATAATTTGAACTAAATGTGAGACTTAGGTTCAAAAAATATTACGGTTTCGTGCGTAAAATAGTGCCAGAAAATAGGTACAACCAGTTTTTTATCTACAGTCGCTGTTTTATGTGCTTTAATTCCCACGCATAATTCCCAAATTTATTTCTTTCGCAATCAAGCGTAAGAATCGAAACAAAAAGGTCTTCCATGAGTTGGCTTGAAAAGATTTTAGAAAAAAGCAACATCGTAACATCTCGTAAAGCGTCTATCCCTGAGGGTGTTTGGACTAAATGTACTTCTTGTGAGCAGGTTCTTTACCATGCTGAACTAGAGCGTAACCTAGAAGTGTGTCCGAAATGTGATCATCACATGCGCATGAAGGCACGTCGCCGTCTCGATACATTCCTAGATAAAGGTGAGCGCGTTGAACTAGGTGCTGATCTTGAGCCACAAGACAAACTGAAGTTTAAAGACTCTAAGCGCTACAAAGAACGTATCTCTACTGCTCAAAAGAACAGTGGTGAAACTGACGCGCTGATCGCAATGAAAGGTGAACTACTAGGTTTACCAATCGTAGCGTGTGCTTTTGAATTCTCATTTATGGGTGGTTCAATGGGCTCTGTTGTTGGTGCTCGTTTTGTGAAAGCGGTAGATGCGGCTATTGAGAACAACTGTGGTTTAGTTTGTTTCTCTGCAAGTGGTGGTGCTCGTATGCAAGAGGCATTGATGTCTCTAATGCAAATGGCAAAAACCAGTGCTGCTCTAGAGCGTTTATCTGCGAAAGGCCTACCGTTTGTTTCAGTAATGACTGATCCAACAATGGGTGGTGTTTCTGCGAGTTTGGCAATGCTTGGTGATATCAACATCGGTGAGCCAAAAGCGCTTATCGGTTTTGCTGGACGTCGTGTAATCGAACAAACTGTACGTGAAGACCTTCCTGAAGGTTTCCAACGCAGTGAGTTCCTACTAGACCACGGCGCTATCGACATGATCGTTGACCGTCGTGAGATGCGTCAGCGCGTTGCAAGCCTTGTTGCTAAAATGACCAACCAGCCTTCACCATTAGTAGTTTCTGTGAACGATTCACCGAATGAAGCTACTTATGAAGTACCAGAAGCGCCAGAAAAAGGGTAAAGTACCTTCTAACAAACCTACTTAATCATGGTTATGAGTTAGATGAGTCAACAACCTATTCCTCAAGCCACATCCTCTTTGGAGATGTGGCTTGATTATTTATCAAACATCCACACAAGCGCTATTGATCTTGGATTAGACCGAGTTCAGGCCGTCGCCTCTAAGGCAAACCTCACCAAACCTGCTCAACACGTTATTACTGTTGCCGGAACTAATGGCAAAGGCTCAACATGTGCACTAATGGAAGCTATTCTGTTGGATGCTGGTTACTCAGTTGGTGTCTACAGTTCTCCTCACTTAATTCGCTATAACGAACGTGTTCGTATTAACGGCCAAGATCTATCCGATGAAAAGATGGTTCAGTCTTTCAATTTCATTGAGAAAGAGCGCGGCGAGATCAGCCTTAGCTTTTTCGAATATGGGACTTTAGCGGCGTTACGTGCTTTTCAAACTGAAGCGGTTGATGTTGTGTTATTAGAAGTGGGTCTAGGTGGACGCCTAGATGCGACGAATATCGTTGAGCATGATGTTTCTGTGATTACCAGTTTGGCTGTCGACCATGTTGATTGGCTAGGTGATGACATCAATGTGATTGGTTTTGAGAAAGCCGGTATTTATCGTAGCGGTAAGCCAGCTATCTGTGGTCAACCTAAACCACCAGCTACGGTTGCTGCTCACGCTGATGACATTAAGGCTGAGTTCTATCAGGTGGGTATTCAATACACCTATGATGTAGACGGCGATACTTGGAACTGGCGCAGTGGTGCATTCCAACTAGAATCACTGCCTATTCCAAGTCTGCCGCTACCTAACGCAGCAACAGCATTGATGGCATTAGGTACTTCAGAACTTAGCATTAGCGATGTGAACATCGTTAATGGCATGAAGAACGCACAGCTACCTGGGCGTATGCAGAAAATTAGCGAACAACCCGTGATTGTGCTTGATGTTGCGCACAACCCGCATTCGGCTGAATACTTTGCGCAGCAAGTAACGAAGAAGTATGCAGGCAAAAATTTACACGTTGTAGTCGCCATGCTTCATGACAAAGATATCCCTGCGACATTGGAAGTATTAGCACCAATCACAACACATTGGTACCCAGCTTCGCTGAACGGCCCACGAGCCGCAACAGCTGCTGAATTGTGTCAAAGCCTACCTCAAGGCGTAGAGCAGCATTCAAACCCTGTAGTAGCGTTTGAAGCGGCTTTAGCTTCTGTTAAAGGTGACGATGTTGTACTGGTGGTCGGTTCTTTCCATACTGTGGGTGAAGTATTGGAGCATTGGCAGAAAAAAGGAAACTAAATGGCAAGTAAATTCCAAAGCCGATTAGTCGGTACCATCATTTTAGTGGCCATTGGTGTGATTGTATTGCCCGATGTGCTGGATGGTAAGAAGCTCCACTATAAAGAAGAGTTTGCAAGCATTCCGATTAAGCCAGAGCTTGATAGTAATGTAGAAGTTTTTGAAGTACTCGACCCTGTTGAAGATCAGATTGCACTGCCGGATTCTCCGGTTGAGCGAGTGGTTGAAAGTGGTGTTGATAATTCAGATAAGCAAACTGCGTCGGCTTCCAGTAACAAAGAAGCGGATAAAGTGGCAGTGGTGGTTAAGCCAGTACCGGAAAAAAATGAATACCAAGACAGTGCTTGGATTATTCAATTGATGGCTTTGAAGAATGCTGACAACGCAAAAAACGTTGTTAAGGATTTACAAAAGCGTGGTTACCAGGCTCACACCAAGCAAGAAAAAACGTTTACGCGAGTAATTATTGGCCCGGATGTCTCTAAATCCAAACTTGAGCGACAAATTAAGGAATTAGAAAAAATTACGGGCTCAAAAGGCCAATTGCTCAAATTTAAACCGTTAAATCCATAAGAAAACGTTTGCGTCAGCATTTTTTCTGTTAAAATGCGCGCCAACTTAAGATGAAGAATTCATGAATTGGTTAGATTTTGTCATTTTAGGCGTGATCGGCTTCTCTGCCGTGATCAGTTTAGTTCGCGGTTTCGCTAAAGAAGCGTTGTCACTTGTTATTTGGTTTGGAGCATTTTTTATTGCTAGCCAGTACTACGCTAAATTAGCCATGTACTTCACCAATATCGAAGATGAGATGTTTCGAAACGGAACTGCGATAGCAGCATTATTTGTTGCAACGTTAGTTGTCGGTGCCTTAGTTAACTATGTCATCGGTCAGCTAGTTCAGAAAACAGGCCTGTCGGGTACAGACAGAATCCTCGGTGTCGTCTTTGGCGGCTTACGTGGTGTTCTGATTGTCTCAGCAGTGTTGTTTTTCATGGATGCGTTTACTGCATTCCCAAGTTCTGAGTGGTGGGAGAATTCGCAGTTGGTTCCGGAGTTTAGCCGAATCATTGCGCCGTTCTTTGAGCATTTACAAGCAACATCTAGTTTCTTATCTGGCGCGCTTTAGCGCCAGTTAATGTCGAAAATCGAGGATTAGGACATGTGTGGTATTGTTGGAATCGTGGGTTCAACACCTGTAAACCAGTCTATTTATGACGCTTTAACGGTATTGCAGCATCGTGGCCAAGATGCCGCTGGTATTTGTACCATAGAAAGCAATCGTTTCCGTCTGCGTAAGGCGAACGGTTTAGTTAAAGATGTTTTTGAAGCAAAACACATGCAACGCCTCCAAGGTAACGTGGGTATTGGTCATGTTCGTTATCCTACAGCGGGAAGCTCGAGTGCTTCTGAAGCGCAGCCTTTCTACGTAAACTCTCCTTTTGGTATCACGTTGGCGCACAACGGCAACCTAACGAATGCAAGTGAAGTTCGTGAGAAGTTGTTCGAAAAAGACCGTCGTCATGTTAACACAACCTCTGATTCTGAAGTTCTACTGAACGTATTGGCTCATGAAATCGATACTGTTAAAGGTAATGTGACTTCAGAAGATGTGTTCCGCGCCGTTGCAAACGTGCACCGTACTATTCGTGGTGCTTACGCAGTGACAGCGATGATCATCGGCCACGGTATGATCGCATTCCGTGACCCACATGGTATTCGTCCACTGTGTCTTGGTAAGCGTGAAATTAACGGTAAAACAGAGTACATGGTTGCGTCTGAATCGGTAGCGTTAGACGCTGTTGGTTTTGATTTTATGCGCGATGTTGCCCCTGGTGAAGCTATCTACGCAACATTCAATGGTGAGCTTTTCACTAAACAATGCGCAGATAACCCACAACTAAACCCATGTATTTTCGAGTTTGTTTATTTTGCTCGTCCTGATTCATTCATCGATAAAATTTCGGTTTACAGCGCACGCGTTGAGATGGGTGAGATGTTAGGCAAGCGTATTAAAGAAGAGTACGCAGACCTAGACATTGACGTGGTAATTCCAATCCCTGAAACATCGAATGATATTGCTCTACGAATTGCTCAAGCGATCAATAAGCCATATCGTCAAGGTTTCGTGAAAAACCGCTATGTTGGCCGCACGTTTATCATGCCTGGTCAGCAACAGCGTAAGAAGTCGGTTCGCCGTAAGCTCAACGCAATTCGTTCTGAGTTTAAAGGTAAGAACGTTCTATTGGTTGATGATTCTATTGTTCGTGGCACGACATCAGAGCAGATCATTGAGATGGCTCGTGATTCTGGCGCAAGCAAAGTCTTCATGGTTTCTGCTGCTCCTGAGGTTCGTTTCCCGAACGTTTACGGCATCGATATGCCGAGCGCGACGGAGCTTATTGCTCATGGCCGTGATAACGAAACGATTTGTAAGCAGATTGGTGCCGATGCTTTGATTTTCCAAACGCTACCAGACTTAATCTCTGCAGTAGGTATGGGTAATCAAGACATCTCTCGTTTTGATACATCCGTATTCAACGGCGAGTATGTAACGGGCGATATCGACCAAGCGTACCTTGATTTCCTAGACTCTTTACGTAATGACGATTCAAAGGTTGAGCGTGAGATCCAACAAGATCTCGCGAACCTAGAGTTACATAACGAAGGCGCTTAGCGTACTCATAAAAAATGAGTAATAAAAAACCAGAGCATCGGCTCTGGTTTTTTTGTTTGCGGGGGAAGGGGATTGAATCTTAGTGAATGTGGTATGCGATCACAAAATCGATAAACAATCTAACCTTCTCTGGCAGGTGGTCTTTGTGGTTATAAAGCATGTAAATATCACGAGGGTTAGCACTCCAGTCTTCTAAGACTTGCACTAAGCTGCCATCTTCAATGTATTCACGGATCATCACGTCAGGCATTAGGGTGATACCTAGGCCTTCTGAACAGGCTTGTCTTACGACATTAAGCGCATTCGCATTGAAACGACCTTTCTCGCTATTCACGACCGTCTCTTCATTCGAATTACTCAGCTGCCACTTAATCAGCGGATAGCCTTTAAGTAGCGAATGATTCGCGAGCTCTTCTGCATGACTTGGTGCCGGGTTCTTCGCTAAGTAGTCAGGACTTGCGATAAGAATATCCTTCACTTCACTGATCTTTCTTGCGATTAAGCTTGAATCACGCTGCGGGCCGACTCTGAAAATGACATCCCACTCGGTTGGATCAAGCTGATCAGCTTGGTTGTTCATCATCAGCTCAATATTGATATCAGGGTATTGAGTCATGAATTCACTGAACATCGGCATCATCATGCGCTTGGTCAGGTTTGAGGGCGCGGTAATGCGAATCTTCCCTGAAGCACCCTTACACACGTCAGTGAGTTCTTCTGCAGTAGAAGATAGACGTTGTAGTAACGGTGAGCATTCATTGAAAAAACGTTCGCCAGCCTCTGTTAAAGAGAGTTTACGCGCGTGTCTATTGAGAAGCCTTAGGTTCAAAGAGTCTTCTAAGGCTTGGATGCGTCGTGTAATGGTCGCAACCGGAATCATTGTCTTGCGCGATGTTGCGGTGTAGCTCCCATTTTCAACGACAAGTCGAAAGAGGTTTAAATCATCTAATTTCATAAATCCAGACACATTTGTTTACAATCTCATCTAATTTATACGTAATATTGAGATCAATGTTTGCGTTACGTCAACTCGTTGCACTATTTACCAGTATTCCAACCCTTGTCACGAATTACCAGTAAAGAGTGAACATTTGTGTATTTAGTATTTTATTACTAAGTTTTATATTAGTTCTTAGAACAGATAACAATAATAATTCGACTTAGTTTTGTGAGGTTAGAGATTATGTACAAAACTCACAGTCAGCCAGTTATGACCTCGGCTCAGGAAGTTCTCAATCAAAAATGCGTTATGTTGGTTGATGATGATCCTATTTTTCGCCGGATAACCAGCGCGTACTTAGACAAGATTGGTTATAAAGTGGTTGAGGCTGAAAATGGGCTGGACGCTCTGCAAAAGCTTAGAGACTCAGCGCCAGATTTAATTGTGTGTGACTTATCAATGCCGATACTGGATGGCATTGAGCTTGTCGAAGAGCTCAGTTTAGAGTATCCGTCACTGCCTATGATCGTTGTGTCTGGCACTGATGATATGTCTGATGTGGCGAAAGCATTACGATTTGGTATCAAAGACTTTTTAGCGAAACCTCTAGAGGATCACGGTCACTTAGGAAGTGCGATTGCGAATACGTTGACAGATTCGTTCGATAACATTTCAGACCAACGAGATTTTTCAAGCCAATGGTTCTGCGTTGATGACGGTGGCGAGATCCCTGAAGACCAAGAGTTGCATTGGCATCTAAACTACCTGCAAGATAACCCGAGTGCTGCAAGAGACTTATTGCACGCGCTGCTTCCAGATAAAGACACACGACAAGGCTCATGGCGTTGCAGTTACCGTTTACTGCAATCAACAGAAATGATGCCGCTTGTGTTTGATTATGCGTGGATGATGAACGGGCAGTTTGCTTTCTACCTTGTCGATTCGTCGTCTTCTGATAACGGTGGCTCAGCGGCCACATTGTTGGTGAGAGCGTTATTCCACGATTACATCAGAAATAGAAAAGATTTTAACGTTGATCTCAAAGATATTGCGGAAATTTTGGAGAAGGGGATTCGTTGCTCTAAATGTTCAACCCCTGTGAATGCTTTGTTTGGTGTTGCTGATCTTGCTGTGGGAACTATCTCTATTTTACCTGCGGGTTTAGATGGACAATGGTCGAATGGCGAATTGAATCAACATATTGCAGCAGGCGAGCGCTTGGGTGAGAACTGTAAGAAGAACTTTATTACAAGGGATCTTCCGATTGAACAAGGCTGCCAGCTCTCATTGAGCCTGCTTGGATCGGCCAGTTTTAGTTTAGACATACACCAAGGGTCCACTGATTAACCCTATATTTCCTCGGTTTTTGTGAATAATTGATTAAGGTATAGTTGCGCAAATGGTGTGGCTATGCCTTTTTTGTTAAATGTCGATTTAGCAAAGCGGGTTTGGTTCGCCAGATACTTACCTTTACTAACAAAAACAAGAAGCAATCATGGCAGATAACAAAGACTTTCAAGACCCGTTTAATGTATTCTATTTTTTAGGATTTTTAGCCGCATTTTTAGCGATTCCATTACTCCCAGCAACCCTTACGTTGATCCGAGTATTCAATGGTTACGCAACATTCTAGTTAAGCTATCGTCGCCGATTGGTGATAGCTAACTCAAGGAGGCCACAATTAGCGTTCGAGTTTTAAGCCTCAATATTGCTGGTGGCCTTTGTATCATTCTTGCAGTTCTAGGGATCGTTTTACCCGTTCTGCCAACCACGCCTTTTCTCCTTCTTGCCAGCGCATGTTTCATGCGAAGCAACCCCAAAGTTCACAAATGGATGCATGAGCATAAAACGCTGGGTCCCTTGTTGAACAATTGGTATCAACACGGTGCCGTTACCAAGCAAGTTAAAACGCGTGGCGTGTTCTTTATCTTGTTGAGTTTTGCGTTATCGATCTACTTTGCCCCGCTCATTTGGGTCAAGGTTTTCCTAATTTGTGTACTTGTTATTCTTCTCACATGGTTTATGCGACTTCCAACCCATGAGTTGGTTGCTGACAGCAAAGAAAATCACTACCATTAAGCCAGTGTGCCTGCTTGTATAGCGGGCGTTTATTATTTCAGCAATCAGAGTTATGACTCTCGTTGCAATGAATACCAATCGTACCTTTCCTTAATTCCGAGCGTTGATGTTTGATTCGTTAACGAGAGTTTGGAAAGCGGCCTAATGAAGTGCATAAGATTATGAACACAGAAAAAATCTCTCTGATCAAAGCAAGCATCAAAAGCATTCCTGATTACCCTAAAGCGGGTATTTTGTTCCGTGACGTAACAAGCTTGATGGAAGATCCTGTCGCTTACAAAGCGACAATTGACCTGTTAGTGGACACATACAAGGGCATGGGCTTTACTAAGATCGTTGGTACTGAAGCTCGTGGTTTCCTATTTGGTGCGCCTCTTGCTCTTGAGCTAGGTGTCGGCTTCATCCCTGTTCGTAAACCGGGCAAGTTGCCTCGTCAAACTGTGGCACAATCTTATGAGCTTGAGTACGGCACTGATACGCTAGAAATCCATACCGATGCTATCGTTGAAGGCGATAAAGTGCTGATGGTTGATGACTTGCTAGCAACAGGCGGTACGATTGAAGCGACAACAAAGCTGATTCGTCAGCTTGGTGGTGTGGTAGAACACGCTGCATTTGTTATTAACCTTCCAGAAATCGGTGGTGATAAGCGCTTACAAGGCTTAGGTCTAGAAGTGTTTAGCATCTGCGAATTCGACGGTCACTAATCCTTTCGGAATTATTCATGAGCTATCTTGCGTTAGCGCGAAAATGGCGACCAACCAAATTCAAAGAAGTGGTTGGTCAAGCCCATGTTTTAACAGCATTAGAGAATGCCCTTAGCCAAAATAGGTTGCATCACGCTTACCTATTCAGCGGTACACGAGGTGTCGGTAAAACGACCATCGGCCGTTTGTTTGCTAAGGGACTCAACTGTGAAACAGGCATTACTTCAACCCCTTGTGGTGAGTGTGCAACCTGCAAAGAGATCGATGAAGGTCGTTTTGTTGACCTGCTCGAGATCGATGCTGCCTCACGTACTAAGGTAGAAGATACCCGCGAGCTTCTGGACAATGTTCAGTACAAGCCTGCACGTGGTCGCTTCAAGGTTTACCTAATCGATGAAGTACACATGCTGTCTAGGCACAGCTTTAACGCGCTTCTAAAGACCTTAGAAGAGCCGCCTGAGTATGTGAAGTTCTTGCTCGCAACGACGGATCCGCAAAAGCTTCCTGTGACTATATTGTCGCGTTGTCTGCAATTCCACCTTAAGCCGATTAGCGTTGATAATATCCACGAGCAACTCGATCATATTCTTGAACAAGAAAATGTGACGTCTGAATCTCGTGCGCTTGGAATGATTGCTCATGCCGCTGATGGCAGTATGCGTGACGCTCTTAGCCTAACAGACCAAGCTATCGCATTAGGTAATGGCAATGTAGTGACAGACACTGTTGCTCACATGCTTGGAACGCTGGATACAGACCAAGCGATTCATCTACTTGAAGCGATTAGCAGTAAACAACCACAATTAGCGATGGCTTGTATTCAAGCTCTTGCTGAAAATGGCGTTGAGTGGGATGGATTGCTGAGTCAACTTGCGGCTCAATTACACCGTTTGGCGATGTATCAAGCTCTGCCGTCTACTTTAGACAAGGCTCAGCCTGATGCTGAAAGGCTAGAACTGCTGAGCAAAGCGTTAAGCCCTCAAGACATCCAACTCTACTACCAGATAGTGTTGAAAGGGCGTCAAGACTTGCCATTATCGCCAACCGCTCGTGTTGGTATCGAGATGGTGGTTCTGCGTATGTTGGCATTCAGACCTGCTGAGCAAACTGTTGCTACGGCTATCTCTACTGAGTCGACTAGCCCAGCGCCTGCTCCTGCAGCTCAGAATCCGGTTCAGAACCAGGTTCAGAGTGTTGCTCAGCCAGTGAGTCAAGCTGCGCCAATGGCCGCTCCGAGACAGTCAGCTCAGGCTCCAGCGGTTTCACAGCCTCAAGTGCCTCAACAAGCTCCTGTTCAGCAGCAGCCTGTGCAACAGCAACCGCCGCAGAATCAGAACCAATATTCAGATTCGCAAGGTTACGCTGATCATTCAGGCAACCAAGGTTATCCAGAACAGGATTACCCGCACAGTCAGTATGACGCGCCACCTGCTTATGATGAGCGTCCAAGCTACGGTACAGAGCAGCCGATGAGTCCCATGACTCAGCAAGCTAATTATCAGAATCAAGAGCAGCCAAATGTTGCTCCCGTTGCACCTTCTGTTCCACCTGTTTCTTCTGCTTCGCAAGAGCAACCAGCACGTGCAACTTCGCCTGTGAGTGGTTTACGTCACCAATTGCGTTCTCAACGTAGAGGTGGTGCAGCAACAGAAAACAAAGGTTCGGCGCCAAAAAAGGCTAAAGCGACACCAGCTAAAACTTCAGTTCTTGACCGAGTTGCTCAGCAACACGGTGGTTCTGAGCGGGTGTCGCCAGCTTCTTTAACCGCCTCTTCGACAGAAAATGTGACCAACGATAATGAACCTTATCGCTGGAAACCGTCTAAACCTGTAGTGAAAGAGGTGAGCAAAGAGCTTACACCTACTCAGATCAAGCGTGCGTTAGAGCATATTAAGACACCAGAAATGGTCGATAAATTGCTTCAAGAGTCGATTGTTCAAGATGAATGGTCCGCCACGATTCAAAAGCTAGAGACAGCCAAGCTTGTTGAACAGTTAGCATTGAACTCAGTATTTACTAAGATTGACACATCAATCACCTTAACGTTAAGAGCGAGCCAGGCTCACTTGAATACGGACCGTGCACAGAGTGAGCTATTACAGTCTCTCAATACTGTGCTTGGAGAAGAGTGTCATTTGAGTGTTGAAATTGGTGATGGTGGAGAAACACCGCTAGAACTGCGAGAAAGATTGTATCAAAGCAAGTTGAAAGACGCGTTTACCAGTTTGGAAAACGATGCCAACGTACAGTTTATCGAAAGACGTTTTGCTGCCGAGTTGGATAGAGACAGCGTTCGTCCAATATAGTGTTCCTCCAATATCGATATGCCTTTCATTTAGTGATGAGCATATCATCCTTGGAAAGCAAATCAGAGAACTGAACTCGTGGGGTTGAATCACAGTGTTTTAACCCCCATTTAAGCCCTTAGTAGCTTAAATGATTTTAATAAACCAATTAGACCAGAGAGTAATAACATGTTTGGTAAAGGCGGTATGGGCAACATGATGAAGCAAGCCCAGCAAATGCAAGAACGCATGCAAAAGCTTCAAGAAGAAATCGCAAATATGGAAGTTACAGGTGAGTCAGGTGCTGGCCTTGTAAAAATTACGATTACTGGTAGTCACAGTGTTCGTCGCGTTGATATCGATGAAAGCCTAATGGAAGACGATAAAGAGATGCTTGAAGATCTTATCGCAGCCGCTTTCAACGATGCAGCTCGTCGTGTTGAAGAGACTCAAAAAGAGAAAATGGCTGGCGTAACTGGTGGGATGCAACTTCCACCAGGTATGAAAATGCCTTTCTAAGCGACTTATTTATAAGAGACTTGTCTCTTCCAACGGCTTGTTCTTGAATAAGCCGTTATTTAAAGTTAGAACGGTTAAATATGCGTACCAGTTATATGCTGGAGCATTTGATGGAGGCCTTACGTTGTCTACCTGGGGTTGGCCCCAAGTCGGCGCAGCGTATGGCCTTTCATTTGTTACAGCGCGATAGAAAAGGCGGCCTACAGTTGGCTGAAGCTCTTAGCCAAGCAATGACGGAAATTGGTCATTGTAATGAGTGCCGTACCTTTACTGAAGAAGATACTTGCCACATTTGTACTAATCCTAAACGTCAGGATAACGGTCAAATCTGTGTAGTTGAGAGCCCTGCAGATATTGCAGCTATCGAAGCAACTGGCCAATATTCTGGTCGTTACTTTGTGCTAATGGGTCACCTTTCACCACTTGATGGAATTGGTCCAAGTGATATCGGTCTCGATGTTTTGGACTACCGCTTACGTCGTGGTGATATCAACGAAGTTATTCTAGCGACCAATCCAACCGTCGAAGGTGAAGCAACAGCGCATTATATTGCTGAGTTGTGTCATGCACATGAAGTGAATGCGAGCCGTATTGCTCACGGTGTTCCTGTTGGTGGAGAGTTAGAGCTGGTGGATGGCACCACGCTTTCGCACTCTTTACTCGGTCGTCATAAGATCTAAAAAAGCCGCTTGGTGAATTATCACTAAGCGGCTTTTTCTTTATCAAGGCAGTCTGAATATCTTCCCTATATTCACTTTAGCTGAATATCACTATCTAATTAGAAGCGGTAATCGACAGACACGGTAAATTCGCTGTTGTTTGGTACAGAGAGTTCAATTAAGTTACCTTCAGAATATGATTCGAACATATGGCGGTATTGGAAATCGGCGGAAACGTTTTTCATGATCTTGTATTGAATACCTGCTTGTAAACCGTACACAAAGTCGGTTTCTTTAGATTTAGCTGAACCATTCTGTGAAGAGTCAATTAGATCAATATACTCCCCTTTAAAAGTGTTTTGTGTCATACCAACAGTCGCGCCACCAAATACCGAGAACTGAGAGTTAATGGCATGAACATAGTCATAAGAAACGAGGAACTCGGTTTGTGCAAGGTCCAGGTTAATTTCATCATCGTAGTCAGTAACTCCGCTATGCCATAGTTCGTTGTCACCAGTAAAATTAATCGTACCCGTAATTCTGTGGTTCTCTTGAATGTAGGCACCACCCCGAATATGGAATGCTGCCCCTTTGGCTGTTTTGCTTTCTTTTTGTCCTAGTGCGGAAAGCTCAGCTTTAGCTGAGTGGTAGCCTAAGCCGCCACCAACAAAAAACTCGGTTTTAATTGGTTCTGGCATTAATTCAGGGGTTGGTGCTGATTCACTAGCGATAGCTGTTGTTGCCGTTAAAGAAGAGATTGCTAATACAAGTAATGTTTTTTTCATTGTTATGTCCATCGGTATAGGGAATTGGGTGCATTATGCGTAGCCCTGTTACCTACGGCTAATGATTCAATGGAATAGCCTTGTTAACTGAAAGTTATTAGGCTTGCGAGAGGGGGGGGCTTATTTTAGGACGCTGGATGAGGGATAGTTAGACCACGAAGTTTCTATTAGCTGTAGAAAAGCCGCTGGCTTTGAAGTGACCCCGTAAAGTTGGACATTTCTGTTAAGCGGCTTTCAAGGCCTGAGTTCGATATTCTATCGGAGTCAGGCCTTTTAGTTTCACTTTTATACGTTTGGTATTGTAGGTATTGTAGTACTCGATGTATTCTTTAATTTGCTCTATCAGAGCATCTGCGTCTTCAAAGCTTTGGTTGTGATACATCTCGGTTTTGAGTAAAGCAAAAAAGTTTTCAGCAACAGCATTATCCAAGCAGTTACCTTTTCTCGACATGCTTTGCGTTAACCCACCCTCTGCTACCTTTTTCTGATACTGTCGATGGCGATATTGCCAACCTTGATCGCTGTGTATAATTGGCTTTGAGTTGGGTTTAAGCGTTGATATAGCCTCCGTCAGCATATCCGTGACGAGCGGCAAGCAGGCATTTTTGGCCACTCTATAAGCAACCACTTCCTGAGTAAACAAGTCGACAACGGGAGACAAGTATACTTT
>NZ_JACJFF010000010.1:0-85108 GCF_014164465.1 Vibrio sp. SG41-7
GCCCATTAACGCACCCGAAGGATTGTTAGTGTCGTTTCCGCTCGACTTGCATGTGTTAGGCCTGCCGCCAGCGTTCAATCTGAGCCATGATCAAACTCTTCAATTTAAAGTTTTGATTACCTAAACTAATAGGTGTGACTCAACGAATACTGACTTCAAAACTATTCTTTATAAATAAAGAGTGTAATTTTAAAGCTATTATCTTTCCAACAGAAAGATAATGAATTGACTGTGCTCTTTTTGGCTTTCACTTTAAAAAGTGAAATCAAACAGCTCAAGGCTGTACCAAATTGAATTGGTCACTCAGTTCATTGAAATCAATTTTGATTCCGAGGAATCTGTTTTACTTCTCTTTATAAAAAGGGAAAATAAAACGTTTTGATATTCATCAACGAGTGCCCACACAGATTGATAGGTTTAAATTATTAAAGAGCTTTGCTTATCGAAACTTTCTTTTTACAAAGAAACCTTTGAAAGCGGACGTGAATTCTAGCGATTTAATCTTAAGTGTCAAACACTTTTTAAAATTAATTTCTTTCGAACTTTCCGTCTTACTGACTACCGCTGAAGCCTTGTGGCATCTGCCGTGTCAGTGAGGCGGCATTATAGAGATCATCGAAAACATGGCAACCCCTATTTTAATAAAAATTCAAAAAAGTTGCTTAAGCGGCTACTTTTACGTCAAAACCCTCTTTCACAGGTTAAAGCTCATACAATCAAGAGCATATAACTTAGAATTTTGCGACTAGATCTTTCGAAAATGCCTCTATATCCAGTTCGATACTCCACTTTTCACTTAGCTCCACTATGTTATCTAGCGATTGCTGAACCGTTTTTATCGTCAATGTATTGTTATCTAGGTCGTATACCTGTTTTTGCGTAGTGTAATAGAAGTAAAGGATAGTTAATGCTTCTCGATCACCTTGCTCAGCTTTCGGTTGAATACGCTTGAGCTTACGATAGATTTGATTGTGAGTTTGTTTAAGGTTCCACACATAAAGCGCTTCCTTAAAATACTCATGCCCTTTCACTCGGCTTGCGATAAACGCATTCAAAGCGACAGATAAGATCACCCCAAGTACGTTCAAATGAAAGTTCCCTGTCGATTCACCAGTAATTGAAGTTGCCGAGCCAAACAATTCGATCAGAATGGTGCCGAATACAATGGCAAACAAGGCGAGTGACCCAACCAATGAAACCAACAGTAGGTTCATCTTCTTTCTATATTCTTCTTTATTTATCTTCTGTAACTTCATCGACTACTTCCTTATGTAAGTCACCTAATAATTTGCGCATACTATCTATGTAAACCTTGGTTCGCTTCAACCTTTACCATCTTGTAATGTGGTCACTCTCTATTTAATACGTATAGTTCTTCTGGTCAGTACTATACATAACTCCATTTGACTTCATTAATAGAAAAGAGTTACATACCGCCATAATTTTGGTTATTCATCAATTCATGTTGATAAAGTCTGTTTCGCTTTATCACATACTGACAAGGTACATTCCATGCGTTCATTTGTATTACGCGCTCGCGCAGCCCCTACAGAGAGCAAACTTATCTTAGAGGGTGTTGGGCAAGATGCTCATACTGAGATTCTGGCTCATACTCTGATGAACACGATCTTCGTTGCTCAATCTCACCGTGAGAATGTCACCGTGCACCTTGTGCTAGAGAGTACTAAAGACTTTTCACGTACCATTACATTCGATTCAAATGAAATCACCAACATTGGTGGCTTTCATGAATCTGCACTGTTATCTGCGGTAGTGAGAGCGGTTGACGCTTCTCAAGGCATGACAAAAGAACAGACACGTCAGGTAGAACCGGGCATCACTGTCCGTACCATGAGCTTTGAAAAGTTGGTCAAAGAACTGGCCGAAGACCACCAGCTGTACATGATGGATAAGAAAGGCGACTTTATCCGTGATGCAGAGATTGCGGAAAACCCATGTTTCCTTCTAACTGACCATATCCCTATGCCGAAGAAAAGCTACAACAGCTTGAAGCGTTTAGGGACAGAGAAAATCAGCTTAGGTCCAAACATGCTGTTTGCTTCTCAGTGTGTTGTGTTGATCAACAATGAGCTTGATTTAAGAGACTTCTAATTCTCTGCCACCACTTATTAAGCGATATCCCTTAAAACCCAGCCTTCCGTTGGGTTTTTTATTGCTTATCCTCCACATGACAATCCTCTCTTTACTACATAGTGACCTGTAATCATTTCGCTATTTTCAGCTTTGTTGCATTAAACCTCGGAGCAATGCCTCTCTCTAACTCATTCAATCTTATAAATTTCTCATATCACTTCTATACTGATTCCAATCTTAAATAATTGTGTTAAAGGCAAAGGATGAGCGTATTAACCGTATTCTTCTGTGGTACAGGCTCAAACTCAGAAGACAACAATCACAAAAACTATGTTTCTGGCGAATTGATTTCGACGCTAGCGAAGAATGCAACGGGCAGAGACATGATTGACTACATTCAAGTGGATGGCGTTGGCAGTGGGAATCAGAACGAGTGGTTGAAGCAAGGTAAGGACGACACGTATTCTGGAGTTAAGGGAACATTGCTAGGCAAAGGCATCGACAGCAACATGCGTCATGTACTGAATATCTTGCGCGGAAGCCAACAAGATAAGAATAACTACATGAAGAGAGCAAAAGGACTGCTTAGCGAATCTCGCCCAGAAAAGTCAGCTTGGCCTTTCGCAACCAATCAGAAATATCAAGATTGGTTGAAAGATTCACAAGCTCTAGCTGCAGATTTAAAACAAGGGATTGCCGCTCGTCAGCAAAACATTGCGATTGAACGCCAAACTAAACCCATTAGCCAAGTTAACATCGTGGGTTGGAGCCGCGGCGGTGTCAGTTGCTTTGAATTGGCGAACCGAATGCTCAAAGATCCCAAGCTAAGCCATATTCCAGTCAACATCTTTGCGTGTGACCCAGTTCCCGGTGGGATGAACGCATTCAAGGATTACAAATTACTGGGCAAAAACGTCAAACAGATCGTATGTGTTTTTGCTGAAGACGAACGCTCATTGGCTTTCAAAGCGAGAATGCCACGCTTGTCCCCTTCCACTAAATATTACACTACCTACATGCCAGGCCGACACGGTACTTTGGTGGGTAATGCCAATACCTCAGGCGGAAGTAAAGGTGCGGGGTTACTTACTGGCCCCGGGCTAGTGACTCGTGATTTCATGGAAAAAGTGTTAACTGGTTGGGGAGCGCAACTTAAGGCGAACTCGACGTTGAATTTTTCTAGGCAGCGCATCATCGAGTTATACGAGCAAATGCGCAGTAATGAAGAATACTTCAATAAAATGCACGGCATGACTTACACGGCAAAAAACCGACTGTTATGGACAAGCAAAGATAGAATCGGCCAGCAGAGAGAGCGTCGCTATGGGATTCCAATGTATCGTTTTCAGTTCCCCGGAATCACTAACAATTATGGCGATGCTATTAATCGTCATCACTGTGATGTGTTAGCCACCAATGCTTTCGCTGCATACGGTACTTCGGCTGCGCTGCCAAACGCAGTCTGATAATCATGCTTTGTTAATCCCATTTCAGGGCGGAACAACCTAAACAAAAAAGAGCTCAACTATGTGAGCTCTTTTTTATTATCGATGGTGCTATCTCGTAATCAGAACTGATTAACCAAAGATGAAGCTGTATAGGAAGCCCGCACCCATCGCCATGCTTAGGATAACGAATAGGAATGCTGCAATCATTTGGTTTTTGAAGATTGATTTAAGCAGGATAACTTCTGTCAAACTTGCACCCGCACTACCAATGATCAATGCCATTACCGAACCTAACGCCATACCTTTCTGAACTAGAGCAGCACTTAGTGGGATTACCGCTTCAGCACGAATGTATAATGGGATACCAATCACGGCTGCTACTGGAATCGCATACCACATACCTTCACCAGCGTATTCTGCAATTAGGTCTGTAGGAATGAAGCCGTAGATGAATGAACCAATCGCGATACCCATCATTAGGTAAGGGAAAACTTGTTTGAAGTCTTTCCAAGTTGAGAACCAAATTCTCATCCAACGGCTAGGCTCTTTCTTCTCTACGATTTCAGCCGTCGCACTTCCATCCGTTGAGCAGCATGAAACAGTGACTTGTGGTTCTTCTTTTTTAGAATCGCAGCAAGATGTCTCCTTAGTCATTACTGGTGCAGGTTCGCCACATACACTTGTACCACATGAAGATTCCGCTTTAGCCGGTGCTGCTTTCTCAGGAGCAGAGTCACCACAGCTAGTGCCACAGCTTGAAGCTGAACCTGTTGATTCATACGCTTCAGGTTTTACGTAACGCTCAAAGCCAAGCTTCTCAAGTGCGTAACCAGCCACTACAGACACCGTCATTGCTACAAGGAAGTAGAACACAGCAACTTGCCAGCCGAAGGTAATCACGAACAAACCAATGATAACCGGGTTCAATAGTGGGCTACCGAATAGGAACACCATCATTGGACCGAAACCCGCTCTTGCACGCAGCAATCCTTTTAAGAAAGGAATGGTCGAACATGAACAGAAAGGTGTAATTGCACCCAATAGTGCTGCAACCACATAACCCTTACCATTACGTGAGCTCAGGATAGATTGAATCTTTTCTGGTGTAAGGAACTCTTGAAGAATCCCAACAATGTAGCTGATCGCTAAGAAAAGGATAATTAGCTCTACTGCTAAGAAAGCGAACATATCAAGTGCGTCTTTTAGCATTGTTAACATTTCATTGCTCATAATTAACTCCAAACTGGATTGAAGGTCGGGCTCTATGAGAAAAGTAACCAACCCTTAATTCGAATATTCTCGAATTATAGAAATAAACAGCTCCAGATCAAGCTTTATTTCGATAAAAATCGAAATGACTTTCTAAAACACATTTTTTCAATGACTTACACAGCCACCGTTTTTAAATTTGAATTCGACATACATTTCGACTAACATCGAAATTAAATCTTGAGGAGTTAATATGAACTTAGAAGTCGTTGCGAAAGCACTTAAAGAGTTGGGCCACCCTATTCGCCTAACCATTTATAAGAGTGTCGTTAAAGCTGGCTACCAAGGCATTGCAGTTGGCGGCCTACAAGAAGAGCTAGGAATTCCCGGTTCTACCTTGTCTCACCACATATCAAGCTTGGCGTCTGCGGGCCTAATCAGCCAAAGACGAGAAGGAAGAACTCTATTCTGCGTGGCGGAGTATGAGTGCCTAGAAGGTGTGATTGATTTCTTACAAGACGAGTGTTGCGTAAATGAACAGTGCAACTGATGCACCTTTGAACGGGGCACCTTTGAATAAGGCACCTTTAAAGCTCGAACAAGTCTGGGCCGAGTATCAGCAAGCGTTAAAGTCATTCTTGAATTCTAAGGTCAACAACACCGCCGATGTAGACGACTTGCTTCAAGAGATCTTGATTAAGACTTATCAGAACTTAGATAAGGTACAAGATGCGAGCAGCGTAAAGTCGTGGCTATTCCAATTAGCCAATCACACGATCATCGACTTTTACCGTAAGCACGCTCGACAACAACGTGATAGCCAAATTGATGCTGAAGATCTTTGGTTTACCGATTTAGACCACAATTCTGAGTTCAAGCAGAAGCTTTCATTATGTATTGAACCCTTTATTCAGGCGTTACCAGAACAAAGTTCATCATTACTGCTTGCTGTCGACATCAAAGGCCAAAGCCAGAAAGAGATCGCAGAGGCTCAAAACATCAGCTACTCAACCGTTAAGTCTCGTGTTCAGAAAAGCCGCGGGGATCTTAAGAACTTGTTTGAAGAGTGCTGTAACCTGTCCCTTGATCAACAAGGCAATGTGATTGATTGCGAGCTTAAGTCGGACGCTAGCTGCGGCAAGTGTTAATCGCTACATGGAACCCGTTATTTCAATAGAACAAAGCCAGCAATTGATGCTGGCTTTATTGTTTTCATAATCTGCAAATCACGCTTTGTTTATGCGAATCGAGTGCTTAAGCGAACCTAGTGCTTGAGCGAACCGAACTATGTTGCTTCCGCTTTTACCACAGGTTGATAGCGCCCCGGTTTATGATTCATTGCTAGAATCAAGTTGGTGACTATCGCACCAAGCACAGACAGGAGAACCAATGACACATCAACAATGAACAGAGAAAGCACAACAATCGTGCAGTCTAGTGCCATCTGAACCTTACCCGCTCGAATTCCAAAACGTTCTTGTAAGAACAACGCCAGAATGTTGAAGCCACCTAAGCTCATCTTATGACGGAAAATCACCAGCATGCCGGTACCAATCAAGCCACCACCAAGTAAAGCTGCATACAATGTATGAATTTCGGCAATTTGAATCACGTGATACAAGTGATCCACGGCGAACGAAACAATCGAAACAGCGATAAAGGTATTGATGGTGAAGCGCCAGCCCATACGAGAAACCGACAAAATATAGAAAGGTAAGTTAAGTGCGAAGAACACTTGGCCAAAGCTTAGGTCTGTTACTTTGGTAATGAAGATCGCTAGACCAGCCGTGCCTCCGGTGAGCAAACCGACTTGGTTGAAAAAGATAACGCCGAGTGAAACCAGTGCGCTACCTAAGAGCAGTGCCAGTAAATTTTCGCGAAGGTTATGATCTTTATCCATGTGAATGACTCTCCCTGAATCTTTTAACATCGCGTTTCAGTAGTTTTGAAACGATTTATGCCCAAATTTACGATGTTTGACAGATAAGTCGAGTTAATGGCCAATGTTGATTAGTGATTAGTTTGTATATTAGTTTTTACAGTTTTGTGAAATCTTCAATTAAACAGACAGTTACAATCTTGCATTTGAACTTTCATTCTTAATTACATACTTCTATCTATTAACCAGTAAACTTCGAGTTTTCCTATTTATTGGTCACGTTTCGCCCCAATTCTAACGACGCATAAATCTATGCGTAAAACGCATAGACTAAATCACAAATGGTCATTTGATACATACCCTACTCGTCATTATGATGCGCGACTTCTTACAACATTGAGCGCATGTAAACACCTTATGTTTTCACAATCTCTTTTTGCCCAACTGGCCAGAATGACGCTATTTCTCGTCATTAGTTTGGTTATTGTGCATCACAGTCAGCCATTGATTGATCTCTTGGCTCAGCATGCCGTGAGCAGTGGCTGCCACCAGCAATCAGCGCATGAGCATTCTGGGCACGAACATCACCATGAGATGACTGACCAACACATGTCAGCGCAAGACCACTCACATCACCACCATTAATTTAAGAGTATTAGAATGAGCATTTTCCGTTTTCCTTTACTGGTATGGCTTGGGATAGGCACACTTATTATCAGTCTAGGGATCAGACAATCATTCGGCATTTTCATGATGCCAATTTCAGAGCATTTCGGCACGGGGCGAGAGTTTTTCAGCTTCGCGATTGCGCTACAAAACCTATTGTTTGGCGTGTTCCAACCTTTTGTTGGTATGGCTGCTGACAAATGGGGAGCAAGACGCATCATTATTGCTGGCGCATGTGCTTACGGTTTGGGTTTACTTCTTACCTCTATTTCTACCGAATCAAGCATGCTTTACGTTTCACTAGGCGCGCTCGTTGGCCTTGGGTTAAGTGCGACGAGCTATGTGATCGTATTAGGCGCGGTAGCAAAAGTAGTACCTGCAGAGCACGCAGCGAAGGCATTTGGTTTAACCACAGCAGCAGGTTCATTTGGTATGTTCGCGGTAATTCCGGGCGCGCAATACATGTTGAACGAATTTGACTGGCAGAGTGCGATGCAAGTCTTTGGCGTACTTTGTTGTTTCATGATCTCTTTTGCGCTGTTTATGCGAGCGCCGAGATCGACAACCAATAAACAAGTTGAAGACAACCAAACACTAAAAGAAGCGCTGTCTGAGGCGTTTGCGAACAAAAGTTATTGGTTAATTCATGCAGGCTTCTTCGTGTGTGGTTTCCATGTGATGTTCATTGCGACGCACTTACCGAGTTACTTAGCCGACAAAAACCTGCCAGCGAGCAGCGCTGCGATGGCACTGGCTTACGTTGGCATCTTCAACATCTTCGGGTCTTACTTCTGGGGTGTGATGGGCGACAAGTTCAGCAAGCGTCATGTAATGTCAGCACTGTACTTAGTGCGTACCGTGGTTATCGGAGCTTTTGTCACTTTGCCTGTTACTGAGTCAACCGCGGCTATCTTCGGCGCGGCAATTGGATTCTGTTGGTTGGGTACAGTTCCGCTAACTTCTGGCTTAGTTCGTCAGATCTTCGGTGCTCGTTACCTGTCAACGTTGTACGGTTTGGTGTTCTTTACTCACCAAGTAGGTAGCTTCTTAGGCGCTTGGGTTGGCGGTCGTATTTACGATTACTACGGTTCTTACGAGCCAATCTGGTGGTCAACCGTGGTACTTGCATTTGCGGCAGCGCTTATCCATTTACCAATCAATGACAAGCCGATTGAGCGACTGAAATTGGCAATGGCTTAACGTTTAACACTGACTCCCCCACTAGTGTAAACAACAAGTCGTTCCAATAAAGCGAGTGAGTATTGAAAGGAAGCATCCTGATATACTCACTCGCTTTTTTGTTAGTCACTATTTCACCAATTAAAACGGTCGATATTTGCATAAACCTCACTGAATAATAAGACTATCCTTTTCGTTTTAATTTATAGTATCCACTCGCTCCTTTAAAACTAATCCGCAGGCTTATGGAATACATAGATCAGACTGTCCTTATCGCAATGGCACTCATTTTTGCTGGCTCATTTGTGCAAACCGCAATCGGCTTTGGTTTGGCTATTGTTGCAGCCCCACTGCTGTTTTTGGTCTCACCAGACTATGTACCTGCGCCTATCTGCTTGGTTGGCCTGTTTATCTCTTTATTCAACGCCTTTAAACACCGTGCAAACATTTCTATTGGCGGGTTAAAAATCGCATTGCTGGGCCGCATTCCAGGCTCACTGGCAGGCGGAGCATTATTGGTGATGGTTTCAACGAGCGTGTTGTCATTATGGTTAGGCTTATTGGTGGTATTTGCAGTGATTGTTAGCCTACTGCCATTCAGACTCGAACCAACCCCAATCAAGATGGGTATTGCAGGGTTCTTCTCTGGGTTCTTTGGCACCAGTTCTGGTATTGGTGGTCCACCGATGGCACTGCTACTCCAACACCAAGATGCCAATCAGCTTCGTGGTAACCTTTCTGCGTTTTTCGTGTTTAGTTCGATCATTTCGTTGGTAGTACAGATCCCAATTGGCTTCTTCACGCTACACCACTTGATCATCACTATACCTTTGCTGCCTGCTGCTTGGTTGGGTTACAAAGTGGCGTTAATGACGACACAAAGCATCCCTAAAGAGAAGATACGCATTGGTTCATTACTGCTATGTTCTCTCAGTGGCTTTACGGCAATCTGGCAGGGTTTAGCTGGCTAGTTATTGGCGATAAAGACCGAAAAAGACAGCTTAAAAAACCAACACAGTTCAAACACCCAATAGATAAAAGGACGCTCTATGACTTACGACGAATTCAATGCATTCTGCGAGTCACTGCCTGCAACCAGTTATGTGATGCAGTGGAATAACTCGCACGTTTGGAAAGTGGGTGGCAAGGTGTTTGCGATTGGTGGTTGGGGACCGAAAGATGAGCCTGCGTTTATCTTCAAGGCATCTGATCAGAACTTCGATTTTCTGAAAGAGGAACCCGGTTATAAACCTGCTCCCTACTTTGCTTCGCGTGGTATGAAATGGATTCAGCTGTTTGAAAGCACGCCAGAAAGGGATGAGGAGCTGAGATACTACCTCACTGAGTCACACCGAATTGTGTCCTTAAGTCTAACCAAAAAGAAACAAGCAGAGCTAGGGCTCAATCAATAACGTTTATTACGTACTGCTAGTCTGAGCCCTTCTTTTACAGTGAGGAAGGCTCCCTAAGAAGTCTGTTTCAAAAATGCAGGTAAATAGCGTTCTATTTTTTGCTCTGAGATAAGCGGCACCAATAAATAGATCAAACCCGCAAAGGCAATAGATCCGGCTAAGTCTTCTGGTCGATGCATGCCAAGCCAAACACGGCTATAGGCGACACCACCAGCCCAAACCAGTAAACCGCCGACTAGATAAAAGCGTTTCGCCTCTAGGAGAAGACCACCAAAGAACGCCAAACACACACCGACAAAGATCATATGTCCAGATGGGAAAGAGTAGTCCGTTTCACCCAGCCAGTGACGCGTTCGCCACTCGCTCACCTTATCTTGTACAGACTCAATCGCAGCATTCTTTTCAACCAATGGTAATTCGTAAAACACTTCCGGCATTTCAACCACTTCCTGCGTCACCAAATACTCAGAATAAGGACGAGGGCTCTCAGTGGAATGCTTTAAGAAGGTTTTCGCTGCAAAGCTAAGCACCAACAACAAGCCGAGCTGCAGACAAAGACTGACTAACTTAGCTTTGGAAAACTTCATCGTGAACAATACTAAAGACAAAATCGCTAGCGTTACCAAGAATCCTTGATTGCCCGCAGAGTAAGTCACAAACGTTATGAAGGCTCCATAGAAAGGCAAAACAGCACTTCCAAGGTCGAAGTCAGATCCAAAGATCAAAAAGGGTATGAGGGAATACAAACTTAGAACGAGCAGTAATAAGCCTTTGGATTTGTTAGAGAACAGAGAAGTCATGGCTAAGATCTTTTAGATAAAGTGGTCGGATGCTATCGCAGCTTAGCATCGTCAATATCAATTTTATGTCAAAACGGTCAGTCAGCCGTCATGGTGTAACAATATTCGATTAATGGACCTCTTGAGTATTGATTCGGTGAACAGCCACGCCAGCACCAATAATGTTCAACATCCATTTATGTTCATAGAGATAGCAAAAACCACTGAAACCAGACGAGACAAAGGCATCATCCCACTAAGTAGACTACCGGACGCGTTCTGCTGATAAAGTGAACACTTACCGGATTATAAGGCCAGAATCTTAAAAACTTTGCTGTCAGTCCTTTAAATCCACTATTGAAAGGATTACCATCTGGTCTGCTTTCAAAAGCAAAACAGATTATTAATTTTTATTCTCAGGGCGGGGCGAAATTCCCCACCGGCGGTATGTCCTTAGCAAAATCTAAAGATAAGCCCGCGAGCGCTCGATTCGTCGAGGTCAGCAGATCTGGTGAGATGCCAGAGCCGACGGTTATAGTCCGGATGAGAGAGAATGAAAACACACTCGTTTAAGTTGGAAAGGCGTACCCGCGTGAGTTGGGTTCATGCCTCCAACTTAGACGGGTGCATTTCGTTTTGGATAAAACCATAATGAGCTAAAGTTGACTTGTAATGAGTAGGCTTTGTTGTGCTCGGTTGAGATCCCTCATACAGCCCTGATTCTGGTGATATTTTAGGAGTTTAACCATGAATCAGTCTTCACTACTTGCCGAATTTGGCGAACCAATCACTCGCGTTGAAAACGCACTGCAAGCTCTACGCGAAGGTCGTGGCGTACTTCTACTTGACGATGAAGATCGTGAGAACGAAGGCGACATCATCTACTCAGTAGAACACCTGACGAATGCTCAAATGGCGCTTATGATCCGCGAATGCAGCGGCATTGTGTGCCTGTGTCTAACTGACGAGCAAGCGAACCAACTTGAACTTCCACCTATGGTTGTTGATAACAACAGCGCAAACCAAACTGCGTTTACCGTAACTATCGAAGCGAAAGTTGGCGTAACAACAGGTGTTTCTGCCGCTGACCGTGTAACAACGATCAAGACAGCTGCAAATCCAACAGCTAAGCCTACTGACCTTGCTCGCCCTGGCCACGTATTCCCATTGCGTGCTCGTAAAGGTGGTGTACTTGCTCGTCGCGGCCACACAGAAGGTACAGTGGATCTTATGCAAATGGCTGGTCTTCAATCGGCAGGCGTACTGTGTGAAGTAACCAACCCAGATGGCACGATGGCAAAAGCGCCAGAGATCGTTGCTTTCGGTAAAATGCACAACATGCCAGTACTGACCATTGAAGATATGGTTATGTACCGCACTGAGTTCGACCTTAAGCTTGCATAGCGCTTAATCGTCAGTGTCCAGCGCTGGCGATAATTGGATCGCTAATAAATATTGAAAGGCCTAATTCTTTAATGCTGTTTCTAGTTAATAGCATTAAAGAATTAGGCCTTTTTAATTTCCGTATTTTGAGACGAGCTAGAGATTGATCGCCGAAGTGTCCCTACCTATCGAAACCTCCCCAGCCTAATCACAAGAAAAGCGTAACCTCTCAAAAAATCCTGCAAAATATGAGAAACAGTCACTCAAATGGTGAAGTCATGCACCATTATTGATCATTCATAAGCACATGAAAATCATAAATAACTGAAATATAACACTTATTTATTTTGGCACGGTGTCTGCACTACCACTAAGTAGGTATACACATATTAGGAGTTAAATATGTTTGTAATTATTTCAGTTGGTTTATCCATAGCAGTACTTGCTGCCCTATTTCATTTCTCAAGGAAGAGACAAACGGCGCTATCACACAGGTTTGAAACCTTAGTTTTGCTTAGAGAGCTATTGTTGTTATCACGTAAACATCGCGCTGCAACGCATTACGCTCTGGCGTATAAATTGTCTAGCGACTCGATTCGTAAAGTGAACGAGATTTACGACAACATACTTGAGGTCTCTGAATTGCTTCAATCTCATGTTTCGTTTGATAGCCGCCCTATGTATCGCATCTATCACCTTAAGCTCATTGCCATGCACAGCGACTGGCAAAACCGCAGTTTGGTGCGTAACCAATCGATTCATGGCAAAACAATTCGCCACAGCATGTTCTTGATGGATGAAGTGATGATCATCTGGCTGATCCAGTCTGAGCGAGAAGACATGAGTAGTGAATACCACATGAATTGGCAACAGATCTTAGACTGCATGGAGATCTTGACCAAGCTGAGAATGTGCATACCTGATATGGAGAAGCCTGAGGAGTATGCGAGATTCAAATTCTACGCATCTCAGACACACCGCAAACTCAACCAATTATCGATTATCTGCCCTATCAGCAGTGGGTCACCCATTTGTACACGTGCGATGCATGCACTTACCGAGATCGCATCAAGTACTGAAGCGACCCAGCCAGCAGATAGCATGTACGAGTTAACCAGTGATATCTCTACTGTGGTATCGCAAGTCTACGACCAAGTATTATCAGACATTACCAAAAGCTTGTATCAGCCTTTACCTAGCATCAACGATAAGGTGATAAATACCCGATTATCCGTACATCATTACATGTAAAGACTTCGTGAGAGGAGAGCGTGCTGGAACTCTGAATTATTGAGTTCAAATCCGATATCACCTTTGATATCGGATTTTTGTATTTATGGGCTTATATATTTATTTGGTTCTATTTTAGGACGAGACAAGTTATGAGCGATGTAAGCTTAAACGTCTTCAGATTTAATATCGTTAGACCAAGCTTCTGCTGCAAAATCAATAAACTGACGAACAACAGGCAGCTGATAACTGCGAGACAAGTACACCGCCCAAAGCACACTACTCGGTGAAACAAAATCATCCAAAATTCGTTTCAGCTTCCCTTCAGCAATCAACGGATTCGCTAAATCACAAGGTAATCGAACAACCCCTTTGCCATGCTGTGCGGCGCGAGCTAACACCCCAACATCGTTGGCCTTAATAGTCCCCGACACCTCAACCGAATAATGTTGGTTATCCTTAACAAAATCCCACTTAGAGACACTCAAATGACGAAAACAATTGTGTTGTCTAAGCGCTTCAACCGTTTCAGGTTCACCGTGTTTGTCTAGGTAGTCTTGTGAGGCACACACCACCGAATCAATTTCCATTAGCTTTCGAGCAATCAAACTATCGTCAGGTTGATCGGTATAGCGCAGCGCAATATCGATTCTATCATCCACCAGCTGAGCAAAATGGTCAGAAGCAAATAGCTCTACCGTGATACTGGGATGAAGCTCTGTGAACTGTTCAACCACACTCAACAGCATATGTTGAGTCAAGCCAATTGGGGCTGCTATTCGAATGGTTCCGGAAAGAGCATCGGTTTGATTAAGTGCTGTGACTTCTAGCTCCGCCGTTTCATGGAGTATTTTTTCGCAACGTTGTAGCGCAATCTCCCCTGCTGTCGTCAAACTTACCTTACGAGTCGTTCTGTGCAGAAGCCTTTGTTTTAACCACCCTTCGATCTCTTGAACATGCCGTGAAACCTGTAAACGGCTCATGTCCAAATGCTCTGCTGCTTGAGTAAAACTGGCGCAATTTGCGACTTCAACAAAGCTACGCATCGCCGTCAACCTGTCCATCACACTCTCCCTTACCGACTTAACCAAGCCTATTAGATAACTGTATAGATACAATCTACATCATTTCACGATATTTATCGCAATCTAGTGAGCTATTAGACTGCAATGGCTGTCGAGAAACAGACTCAATAAATTAGATAATTGGAGAGACATTATGAAAATTGCAGTATTAGGCGCATCAGGTTGGATTGGTAGTCACATAGCTCAAGAAGCTCAATCTCGCGGACACGAAGTTGTTGCTGTTGTAAGAGATGCAAGCCGCGTAGAAATCAGCGATGTTGAAGTTCGTTCATTTGATTTACAAGATGAAGCGGCAAGTCTAGCGACCGCTTTCTCAGGCGTTGATGCGGTAATTGCTTCGATTGGTGGACGCGCTCTAGGCAATCACGACATCGTAAAAAACACAGCAGTTAAGTTGCTTGATACATTGCCAAGCATTGGCATCGAACGTCTACTTTGGGTAGGAGGTGCAGGCTCATTAGAAGTGGCGCCAAACGTACCGTTAGTTACCGTTCCTGACTTCCCTGCGGACTACAAAAACGAAGCGCTAGCACAGGGTGAAGCGCTTGAAGTGTTCAAACAATCTAATGACAAGGTTAACTGGACATTCGTTAGCCCTGCTGCGGAAATCTTCCCGGGCGATAAGCTATCAACCTACCGCACAGGTGGTGATCAACTGCTCACTGACGAAGATGGCAACAGCAAAATATCCGTCAGCGACTACGCTATCGCGATGATTGATGAACTAGAAGCTGGCAAGTTCCCACGCCAACGTATTGGTGTCGCGTACTAGTCAGCTCATATATAAAAACTAAAAAAGCCGCTTGTTCAAAACAATGCGGCTTTCTCATCTTTATATTGAGCATTCCTTTAATCCAATGGCAGGTGCCCCGTTTTCACTAGGATAACCGTCTCTTCTTCCACATAAGGGAAATGCTCGCTCATATGAGGGCTACGCATCCATGTGTGTTTTGGATATTCGCCATGTTCATCTTTAAAAGTGCCTGACAACACAAAAATCTCTTCACCACCAAAGTGACGGTGCGGCTGAAAACGTTCGCCAACAGGCCACTTCACTAAAGCGACATGCTCGTGCTCGAATTCATGCAGTGGCATCACTTGTAAACCACCAATACCCGGAAGCCACTCTGTTTCTAGAGTATTAATGCGAACTTGAGTTAAGTCTCTCGCATCAAACTGGTTAAGCTTCACCAAGATCGTGCAACCATTTTTGCTTGATGGAGAATGCGCACTGCCCGGGGGATTACGGATATAAGTACCGGCAGGGAAATCTCCAGTTTCATCAGAGAAAACACCGTCTAACACGAAGATTTCTTCGCCTTGCGGATGTGGGTGCTCAGAAAACGAAGATTCCGGTTCGTACTTCACAACACTGGTCGTGTGACCTGATTCTTTCTCTTCTCTTTCAAGTGGCTTACGCCAAACCCCTTTAGCAGGGCTCGCGATCCAATCTAATGTCTCGGTTTCTATAACCAGTCTCTTTGAAAAGTCCATGTTGAACATAATGGCGACCTTACTCTTGTTATCGTTTTAATTATTATTGTTGTCTTTCTCGTTTCTATTCTACGCGAATACTCATCAAGGAGGCCATCTCGCTGCTATTTTACCCGCGCGACAGCCACCTAAAAAGAATCCTGATTAATTGCGGCCAGCGATCACGCCACCATCAACATCCCAGATTGCACCCGTTACCCAATCAGCACTGTCTGACAATAAGAAAGAGATGCTATTGGCGATGTCTTTCGGCAAACCTACTCGACCAATAGGGTGGAACGCGTTGAAGCCTTCTAACGCTTGATCCACTTCTTCCGGCTTAATGAAAGATTCGTAAATCGGTGTTTTAACCACAGCCGGGGAAACCGCATTCACACGAATGTTATGCTCAGCCAGTTCCATTGCCATGTGTTGTGTTAATGCGTGCAGGCCAGCTTTAGCCATTGAATAAGCAGAAGATGGCGTCGCTTTGATTGCTTGCTTGCCCCACATAGAACCAACGTTAACCACACTGCCACCGCCATTCTTGATCATCAATTTACTTATCGCTTGAGTAATGAAGAAGGTTGCCTTATTAAGCTGCATGTATTGCTCGTAATCCGATTCTTGGTGCTCAATAAACGCTTTAGGGTTGAAGTAACCCGCCGCATTAACAAGGTAACCAATACCTTCATCTAACGACTCAAGGTGTTCGATAAGGCGACACACACTCGCATCATCATAAAGGTTAGCTTGCCAACCAGAAGCATGGCCTATTGATTGAAGCTCTGACACCGCTTTATCTAACTTAGTTGGGTTATTGCCGACAACCAACACATGGATGTTCTGAGCGACTAACTGCTTCGCTGTTTCAAAGCCCATACCACTTGTGCCACCGATTACTACTGCAATACCATTTTTAGTGAAGTTCATTTTGTTATCTCCTAAGTCATGTGAACGTGGTAATCTTAGGCCTTGAACTAACACTATGAATAGTAAGTACAAATCGGTTAGGTAGGTACTTATTGGTACATCTTTATGAAAAATCAGGAAAACTTTTTTTCAAGAAAATCAGCACCAGAGCGATCAGCTCGCATGGTAGAAACCATCTACGGCTGTAAATGGTCGCTAACGGTCTACCAATTGCTCGCAAATGGCATTAATCGCCCTGGTGAAATGGTGCGCTCGGTCGAAGGGTTATCGACCAAGGTATTGAATGAATGTTTGAAGCGAAATGTAGAATTTGGGATTTTAGATAAGCAAATGTTCAACGAACTGCCACCAAGAGTTGAATACCAAGTGACTCCGTTCGGCGAGAAGTTTTTGTTGATTCTAGACCAGCTAGAAAACCTACAAAACGAAATCGACGAGATGTAAGTTCAAGCCAGTCCAACTATTGTCAAAAGAAGGAGGAAGGTAGGCAGCACGCACTATTTAGCTGACTGGCATTTGCTCAAAGCGACCTTTTACAAAATCAATGAAGGTTCGAATTCGGCTTGGTTGATAGCGGTCTCGATGGTAGATCGCTGAAAAGTCGACCTTAGGCACCACCCATTCTTCAAACACTTGCAGCAATTGCCCGTCGTTCAGTTCTTGTAAGCAATAGATGGTTGGAACACGAATAATTCCGTTGCCCGACTTCGCGCCCTGCACTAACACTCGGCCATTTTTACATTGCAGTCTGCCCGTCACATGCACATCGACCGTTTTCTTAGTGTCGTCCAGTGCTTGAAAACTCCACTTACGCACCGACCCCGTTAAGCAGTCATGGTGGATCAGATCTTTAGGATGACTTGGCTTTCCTTTACGAGCGAAATACTCAGGGCTCGCGAGTGTTCCCATCTCAATGTCCAGAAGCTTTCTTGCGATAAACCCTGCATCTTCTAAGCTTCCCATGCGAAAAGCGATATCGAACGCGTCTTCAATCAAGTCGACTCGGTTACTACTGAAATCAAGACTGATGCTGATGTCTGGGTAGAGCTGCATAAACTCATTCACTAGATCCGCAATGATCACCTCACCCAAATAACCGCCGACACAGTTTACTTTTATATCGCCGCGCACCTCTTCGACATCGTCCACCGCAGCAATCAGAGCTTGGTCTATATTATCTAAGGCTTGTTCACATCTCGCGTATAGATCTTGCCCTGCGTGCGTCAGCCTTAAAGTTCGAGTGGTGCGGATAAACAGGGTCACTCCCATCTGCTTTTCTAGACTACTCACTTGGCGTGATACGTGGGAACGAGACACATCTAACTCCTCCGCCGCTTTGGTGAAATTACCTAAACGAGCGATCAGCACGAAGGAGCGAATATCAGACAGATTAATTTGATTGAGCATAGTCGCCAGCTTACTAATGAAGTTATGAGATAGACGCTTTTATTGTTGCACCACAGCAACAGTGTTTCAAGTAAAGCGCTATATATCAACAATGCTATTTTCCTTAATATACCTCCATCGCAACGAAGCAAGGCAACAAGCACTTGATTCGAAGGCACTTAAACAATACGTCGTAGCCAACCGACGCAATAAAAGTACAGAGGAAATAAAATGAAAAAACTAATCGTAATTACAGGTGCAAGCTCTGGTATTGGTGAAGCAATCGCTCGTCGTCTAAGCGATGAAGGCCACCCTCTGCTACTTTTAGCTCGTCGTATTGACCGCCTTGAAGCGCTGAACCTACCAAACTCTCTATCTGTGAAAGTAGACGTAACAGACAAATCTTCTTTTGATGCAGCAATCGCACAAGGTGAAGAGAAATTTGGTCCTGTAGATGCGCTTATCAACAACGCTGGCGCAATGCTTCTTGGTCAAATCGATACTCAAGACGCACAAGAGTGGAAGACAATGTTCGATGTGAACGTGATTGGTCTTCTAAACGGCATGCAATCTGTACTTGCTCCGATGATGGAGCGCAACACAGGTACTATCATCAACATCAGCTCTATCGCGGGTAAGAAAACATTCCCAAGCCACGCAGCTTACTGTGGTACTAAATTCGCTGTTCACGCGATTTCTGAAAACGTTCGTGAAGAAGTGGCGGCTTCAAACGTTCGTGTTACCACTATTGCACCGGGTGCTGTAGAAACTGAGCTTCTGTCTCACACAACATCTCAAGAGATCAAAGACGGTTACGATTCTTGGAAAGAAGACATGGGCGGCGTATTGGCAGCTGACGATATCGCTCGCGCTGTATCATTCGCTTACCAACAACCACAGAACGTATGTATCCGTGAAATTGCTCTAGCACCAACTAAGCAACAACCATAGGCCTTTGCTATCGCTACTAAACAAGCGATGAACTAAAAAGCACCACTACTTATTCAGTAGTGGCGCTTTTGTTTTTATTAAGTCTAGCTACAAGCAGTAACCGTGATTAAAACTCAACGCGATAAACTGATGTGCTACCACTTACTTCGTTCCCAACCGCAATAAAGTGGTTACTTGAACGTGTGAAATACTTAATTGATTCAGGGCCTAAGTCACCCGCTTTCGAGTTGTAAGTATCGTTGTCGCAATCACCGTCTTCGTCAACCTTAGTGCACACTGGTTGTGTAAAGTCTCGATTGTTCAAGTAGCTGATGAAGCTTGCATTTTTAGGCTGTGTTACGTCGTAAACCATGATGCCACCTTGGCGCTCAAGTCCAACAAAGGCATAGTGCTTGCCGTTGATCTCAGCCACTTCGATAGCTTCAGGCTCTACGCCTTTATCATCACTACGATCGTCACCGCTTTGGTTGTTATCATTGGTGCTGTTGAAGTTTGCAGGATCTTGCTCAAGTACGATTCGAGCAAAATCATCACCGCTATCAAACACTAACTCGCCTGACTCATCCCAGATAGAGAACGAGCGGCTACCGAATGCTTGAACCTTTTGGTCAGCAGCGAGTGTCCCTTGTGGCTTAATCACCTTAAGACGTGCAAGTTGCTTGTTGTCTTTCAATGTGCCCGCTAATGGGTGGTTAGCGTCAACGTCTAACTTCTTGCCACGCACTTCATCGACATAAGCGATACAAAAGTCTTTTTCTGTGGTGTAGTTTTCGGTGCCTTGATAGTCGTCACCGTCCCACTCAAAACCTTTCTCGTCACACATTTCTTGCGTGGTCTTGATGCCATATTCACGACCATCACCTTCGTTCGCAGTCACGATATAGGTGTTGCCATCCACACTGTAGCTAGTGATGCTATCTGGCATGTAAAGGCCTTCTAACATTGCGTAGCTTTGTAGATTACCGATGTTTTTGTCTTTGTTTGACGCGTCTAGCTTAGCGCTGTCCCAAGGCTTTCCGCCTAGTCCAAAAATCGCATCCACTTGTGCACTCGCCACATCAATCGCGGCCAAAGCGTTGTTCTCTTGAAGGGCAACGTAGAGTTTTCCGTTATCAGCAAACGTTAGGTATTCCGGTTCAAGGTCTTGAGCAACGGTTGCATTCGGCGCAGAGATTCGAACCTTGTCAGTCAGTTCTGCATGGCGAGGCTGACCTTGATTAAATGCGTTGAAATCAATTTGAGTGACTGTCGCTTGCAAAGGGCCATTGGTTAAATCCACCAGCGTTACTGAACCTTCAGGATCAATGCTGTAATCCGCATTCGGCTCACCTTCATTTGCAGAGGCAATGTAGCGACCATCTTTCGAGAAGCTCACCATGTCCGGTAATGCACCAGCCGTATAAGTAGTGATCAGCTCTAACGTGTCTGAACGATAAAGTGCAATGATGCCGTTTCGTTGCTTGTCGGCATTTTCAATAGCGACAGCAACTAATCCTTGATGAGTCGACACACTATTCGCTGCACCAATATCAACACCCGAAGCTGCAGCCGCTGATTGAAGATCAATAGAACCCGAAGATGTTGGTTCGCTAGCTGAGTTCATTGATAACACATCGACTTTCTGCGCTTGAGCGTTCACAACATAAAGCTTATCGGTACATGAATCGTAGCTGACGATTTCGGCTGCTGAGGTATCAAACGGGGCGTCGGCAATAGCACGACCAACCAGACTGATTCCGGTTACCTCAGCATTGGAAGCGCTTGGCTGCTCGATGGATTGGCATTGAAAGCTAAAAGCATCAAGTGACGTTTGAGATGGGATAGCAGCCGTTGGTGATGTTGACGTTGATTGAGAACACCCTACTAGAGCAGAACTTACCGCAATAGGTAGTAATAGTGTCAGCTTATTAAATTTACGATTCATATATCCTCCATGATTTGAAACGCGATCATAGAGGGCTGTTATGACACTTATCTTTCTCTTTCATTAACAATAAATGACAACAATCAGTTTGCTTCACCCATAACAACAATAAGTTGGAGTGAGCATTTCGTTAACAAGCAAGCAAAAAAAAGCGCCCAAGCTGGCTGGTGCTTGAGCGACTTTAATAAACTGATTAAATGGCTTAGAAGTTGTAACCACCACCGATCATGAATACCCATGGGTCGATATCAACGTCAGTTTTGAATGTATCTGTCGCAGTCTTGTATGTTGCTGTTGTTCCGATATCTGCGTACCAAACCGATGCATTTAAGAACCAATCTTCATTGATCATGTAATCCATACCAATGTTTGCAGCTAGACCCCAAGAGTCATCTAAAGACACATCCGTAAGGCCTGCGTTTTTGCCGTTAGCATTCAAGCTTTCATCGAAAAATACCGTGTAGTTGATACCCGCACCTACATAAGGACGGAAGTCACTGTTCGCTTGACCGAAGTAGTACTGAACCATAAACGTTGGTGGAAGGTGCTTGGTGTCAGCAACTTTACCTAGGCCATTAACAGAAATACTGTGAGAGAAAGGGCTCGCCGCTAGTACTTCAAAACTGATGTTGTCAGTGAACATGTAGCCGAAAGTAAGGCCTAGTTGAGTATCTGAATCTACTGAAAACTCTAGGTCTGGATTGTTAAGCACTGCGCCGCTGCTGTCGTTTGGAGATACCGTTGCTGCACCTGCACGGATGATGAAATCACCTTCTTTATGAGCAAGAACATTGGTTGACATAAGAGCCGCAATAACCGCAATACCACATACTGTTTTTTTCATTATAATTTCCTTTTGAGGGCTTAATTTTTATTGGTGAATGAGTAATCATTTCTTATTTTGCGTGCAAGGTAGCATATAATAACCCTACTTTATTGATGGAAATCAATTTGTGAAAGGTTATGATTATTTGTATAAATTTATATCGACCTGATCACTTTATTCCTTCATTTTATTGACAGTTTTGTAATGCAACTTTCCCGTGCGTCATCTTGTTAATTCACCCCCTCACTTTGCCCAGATCTCTTCGGATCAAAATAGAGCAAGCCAATATCTCGTACGCATCAATTTGGTGCAGTTCTACAAGAATCAATCTCACCTCGTTTAATATTCAATGAGTTACATTTGGCTTAGTGCTTGCAAGTCTATGTTCATAATCATAAATACATTGAGGTTCTGACCATGCAAGACACTCTAACAATCGTTCTGGCCGGCGGTGTTGGCTCTCGGCTTTCTCCCCTCACCGATAACCGTGCAAAACCTGCGGTGCCCTTTGGTGGCAAATATCGAATCATCGATTTCACACTCGCGAACTGCCTGCATTCTGGGCTTCGCCAAATTCTAGTGCTGACTCAGTACAAATCTCACTCTTTGCAAAAACATTTAAGGGATGGTTGGTCGGTGCTTAACCCCGAGCTCGGCGAATACATCACCAATGTTCCCCCACAAATGCGAACCGGTGATAGCTGGTATAGCGGTACAGCCGATGCGATTTATCAAAACTTGTATCTGCTTTCTCGTAGTGAAGCTAAGCATGTGGTGGTGTTATCAGGCGACCATATCTATCGCATGGATTACGCGCCAATGCTCAAGCAACACAAAACGAACGAGGCCGACTTAACCGTGGCGTGCATGGAAGTTTCAATTGATGAAGCCAAAGAGTTTGGTGTGATGGAGATAGACGAATCTCTCGAGATCAATAACTTTACCGAAAAGCCACGTTACCCGGCATGTGTACCCGGTAGGCCGACTCGAAGCATGGCTTCAATGGGTATTTACGTTTTTGATAAAGAGGTGTTAACACAAGCGCTACTGGCGGATGCCGAAGACCCGAACTCAAGCCACGATTTTGGTAAAGACATCATTCCTAAATTGGTCGGCAACAACAGTGTTTACGCGCACAAGTTTGGTGATGAAGAAGGCCGAGTGACCCAAGATGCTTACTGGAGAGATGTGGGTACGATCGACTCATATTACCAATCGAATATGGACTTGTTGAAACCAGCCTCGCCTATCGATTTATACCAACAGGATTGGGCGATTCGCACCTATGATCCGCAACTGCCGCCAGCACGAACCATCGCTTCGGTAGAAGGAAACCAAGGGATATTCATCAACTCGATGATCGCGAATGGGGTGGTGATTGAAGGCGGTTCGGCGCAAAACTCTATCTTCTTCCCTAAGGTCAAAGTCAGCAATGCCGCGATTGTGATTGATAGTATTCTGTTTGAAGACGTCGAGATTGGGCGAAACTGCCACATTCAGAACTGCATCATCGACAAAAACGTTAAGGTGCCAGATGGAACCCAAATAGGCATTGATAGACTTGCCGACGCTAAACGCTTTCACATATCGAAAAAAGGCGTCATTGTCGTGCCCTCTTCTTACCAATTTGAAGAGTAATCTTGGTCATTGTAATAGCTTTTCTTTAAACGAAAAAAGGCAGCGAATTCGCTGCCTTCTTATTAGTTCACACGGCCTCAGTTAAACCCTAACTGTCCATGCATTCGATTAAACAGAAACCCTTAGAAAGGCCCTAGCTCAATCATTTGAGCAATCACAACGGAAATCAAAGCGCCCACTGACCAGAACAAGAACAGCGGTAAGAAGAAACGAACCCACTTGGTGTAAGGTACTTTTGCAATAGCCAGTACCGCTAACAAGCCACCGTTGGTTGGGTAAATATAATTAGAAATACCATCACCCAATTGAGAAGCAAGTGCTGCTACTTGGCGAGTCACTTGACCAATATCTGCCAATGGAATGATGATTGGCATAGTGATCACCGCTTGGCCACTGCCAGACGGAATGAATAAGTTGATCGCAACCTGCGAGAAGTAGATCCCTGCTGCTGCCACAAGTTTAGAGCTACCAGAAATGATCTGTGCAAGATAGAAGATAATAGAATCAACAATCTTCGCGTCTTCCATAATGGTCAACACTGAGCGAGCGAAGAAGATGATCAGCACAGCAACCAATACATCGCTGACACCTTTGGTCCAATATTCACAAATCTTGTTCGGAGATAAACCGGCAACCAAACCCGGAATGATCGCCATCGCCACAAATGCACCCGCAATCTCGGTAAAGCCGAACCCCATCGTCAACGTGCCGAAAATCATGTATGCGAATACGCCCAAGAACGCGATGCCCGCAAGCTTTTCACGAGTAGTCAGTGTTTTCGCTTCAACGCTAGATTCGTAGTGGTAACCCGTACCATGCAACAAACCTTTGGTTGGATCCTGCTTAACTTTACGCGCGTAGTTAAGTACATACCAAGCACCCGTTAACAACATGAACATGCCCACAATAAAGCGGTACCACATGCCTGAATACATAGGCAGTTCAGCAATAGTGTGTGCGATACCTGTGAAGAATGGGTTAGCTAGCGCAGCTGCAAAACCAGCACAACTTGCCAGTAAAACAACACCAAGTGCCGTTATCGCGTCATAGCCAAGTTTGATACAGATAGGGATCATCAAAGAGATAAAAATCACATCAAGCTCACGCATACCGGTGAAGGTGACGTTGAAGAAGATCGCAGTCATGATCACAGGTGCAATCACGTACAAGCCTTGCTTCTTTAGCTTAGTGGTTAGCGCAACGACGGATGCGTCTAACAAACCCATGTGTTTGATAATGCCGAAAGCACCACCCACAAATACCACAACACCCATCACACCAGAAGCGGATTTGAAGCCTTTAAAAAATGATTCGAAAAAAGAGGCTAATGTTGTTGGGTTACTGGCTAATAGTGTGTAACTGTCTGGGTCGATAACCGTGCGGCCATTCATAACCACTCGTTCAAACTCACCAGCTGAGATGAAGTAAGTTGCGATTGCAGCAACAATCACCATGATAACCAAAGAGAGAAACGGGTGGTTTACTTCTTTCTCTATCGGAGCTGTGTTACCAGCTTGAGATGTAGGTACGGACGTAGATACCGTAGTCGTCATATAGACTCCTTACTTGTCAGCAACTAAGGAGTACTTAGCTGCCGAGAGGGATTTTTGGAAAAACGAAACCCTTCACGCAGAACTAAGCTCGCGCTAATTTAGGCTGTTTCAAAAAGGCCTTTGATAGATGGTGCTCTCAAATGTACATAGTGAAGTAGTGAGTACTACTCTCTTTGCGTCCGAGCAAAATGCAGATGTTCAGCCAAGTCAGGCCAAACTGAATGAGGTCATTACGGGCAGATAAACAAAGAAATCCGCTGAGTAATATGTTTTTTATCAATTACAAAGACAAGCCGCGCATGCTAACACAACGAGCGGTAAATTGTCAGAAAAGTGTGAGTTTCGTCATGTTTTGGTGGGCTTAAAAAAAGCGCCTAGCAAAAACTGGGCGTTTTTCTTACATTGACTGAATTACTTAGGCGCTAGCTCATAGTTTTCTTGCATCTCATGAGGGGCAATCCCGTACTCATAGTCCGCTAAGTAACCATCCTTATAGACCTTCATTCCCTTCTCATCCCAGCTCACTTTGATCATCGCCGTGTTGCCATCTTCACTGCCTAACAGCTCAAGCATTTCAGCATCGATCTTAATCGCTTTAATGGTTTTAATACGCTTAAAGGGCTTAAATTCAGTGGTCGAGGTTGGCAAAGATCCGTAGCTGCTGATCCATGTCTCTTTAGGAACTAGCCATTGGTTGAAAACATCATCCACAATCGCTTTCGGCATGCTTGCGATAACAACAGAATCTGTCATTACGTTATTTGTCTCGATGCTGTAACCGCCCTCACCGTCTGAAACATAGGTAGGGAAATCAATGCCAATTTCAGACTTTGCTGGCAAACGGCCTAGAGTGACCGACTTCTTAACGTACAGTTCTGCAGTTTCAAACTGCTGCATGATCTCAGGGATCTTCTGAAATTCAACAGGGGCAGCAAAGGCATTGAAAGCGAAAGAAAGGGAAGCTGCAAATGCAGCGAATTTAACAGGCATTTTCATGATAACGGATCCAAATAGAAGATAGCTGTTAGAGTATCCCGTACTAAAACTCATCTCAATATCTCATTGTTCTTTATATCAGTAATTGTGATATCGACAGAGCAAGTACGTTTTGTTCACTAAAATGGATGTGGATTTATAAAAGCAGACTAGAATAAGTATTTGGAGTGATGCGTGATTAGGGCGATAAAAACTAAGTTGAAAGAGTGAATTGGAGTAATACTTCAAAGGTGAGGGATTTTTAAACACGTTTGAAATTCACGAAACATAATATGCGACCAGTTCATCGGACTTTCAAGGGAGTAATGGGAGATTATTTGATAACACTGAAGTGAATCACACATGTGCTATTTCGCAGTTGGTTAAACTCACCGATGTTTGCTACGTTTAAATGACACAGTCATTGGAAAGGTATGATTTATGAAAATAAATGTTCAAACACATCACGTATCAATTAACGACGAGTCACGCAAAGACATCGAAAGTAAATTCGAGAAGATATCGAACCATTTCCCATCACTGATCAGTTGCGACATCATCATTACTAAAGAACACGGTCAACATCAGGTAGAAGTATTCACCAACTACGAAGGTGTACGAGTAACAGCAAAATCTACAGACGATGTTATGTACCCAGCTATCGCTGCAGCACTCAAGAAACTTGAAGCAGGCCTAAGTAACCGTAAGGGACAATTGAAAGCAGACCTACACGAGAAACCAACGAGCACGAAGCCAGAAATCGCTTCGGACATCATCCAAGAGATGAAACTGGTATAACTCGATAAGTAGTTAAAGCGAACTAACGAATAGAAGCGCACAAGAATTTCAAAGCCAGCACATGTTGCTGGCTTTTTCGATCCCCCCTCAATCTCTTTATCAATCTATTACTTTGATTTTGACTATCGCGATGGCCTAACCCCTTCACTTCTCATCTTCGAACCAAGTCCAACTCTATATCGTTTTTAGCAAACTTATGTCACTGGCTGCTATAACAATCTCTAGTCGTATTTGGTACAGTTATAAGCAGAAATTTAGAGAATAAAGGAATGTTTATTATGAAAAAAATCGCGCTAATTCTATTTCTATCGACTCAACTGATGGCTTGTACAGAAGTGGGCAGTGAAGCTTGGTGTACAGATATGAAAGAAAAGCCGAAAGGCGACTGGACTGCCAATGAAGCCGGTGATTTTGCTAAACATTGTGTTTTCTAAACACGGTTAAGCGTTAATTAACGACACTTAGTAGCACTGAGTGAAAAACGTTTAACGACGAACAGAGCACTCCACGCAACACAATAAACCCGAATAAGTGAGTTTGAGGATGGAACACCAACTAGGTAATGACTGGCAACACATCAACTGGGTATTAACCGACGTCGATGACACGCTCACTTGGCAAGGTTCACTCCCTCCAGAAACCCTGATTGCGTTACAAAAGCTGAGAGACAATGGAATCAAAGTGGTCGCTGTAACGGGAGCCTGTGCTGGTTGGTGTGACCATATTGCGCAGCTTTGGCCTGTCGATGCCGTGCTTGGAGAGAACGGCGCCTTCTTACTAGAGAAGCAAGATGGTGCATTACAACTCTCATCTGAAACACCGCTAGAACAAGTGCGTAAGAACCAAGCTAAGCTAAAACAAGAAGTTGAAGCGATCTTGTTGAGTTACCCCGACCTATCGCTAACTTTGGATCAATCTTACCGCTTGTGTGAGGTCGCGATTGATATCGGCCAAAACCGTAAGCCTGTTGATCCTGAAACTGTTCAAGCGGTACTCGAAAGAATACACGCTTTAGGCGCACACGCGACGGCAAGTTCGATTCATATCAATGCTTGGTATGGCGAACACTCAAAGAAAAACGCTGTGCACCGTTTCCTTACTAATAAAGGCTTATCGCTTGAGCAAATCCACAATCAAGCCTGCTATGTCGGCGATTCAATGAACGATCAACAGATGTTCGAATCACTACCACTCACCGTTGGCGTGGCAAACATTAAGCATTATTGGGATAAGTTAGATCATCATCCAAGTAAGGTAATGTCACAGCCGGGTGGCTATGGGTTTGCAGAATTTGTGGATGCGCTGCTGGCAGTTAAAAGCTAGACACTTAAAAACGAATCACGCCCTTCTACTTCTAACAAGGTCTTAGGTCACTCAATAGACATAAAAAAACGACCGCTAGGTAGACCGAAGTACCTAGGGTCGTTTGAGCTTCAAAATGCTAGATAAGCTCTTAACTTTGACACAAAACACAAAACACGCTGCATTGCACCATATGTTTATATGAGTTTGTTACGGATGTGGATCACCACGGCTTCTGCAACGATAACCACTGCGAAGATACTCACTAATACCATCGAAACTTTTTGCCACTCAAAAAGGTTCTGCGCATCGTTTAGCACCACGCCAATACCACCAGCGCCCACTAACCCCAATACCGCAGATTCACGCACATTGATGTCCCAACGGAACAATACGATGGAATAGAATGCGGGCATCACTTGTGGCCAATACCCTTTAAGCAAGATGCTCATCCAAGAAGCGCCGGTTGCGCGCAGAGCTTCGATAGGCCCCATGTTCACTTCGGCAATCGCTTCCGCTAACAGCTTCCCTACAAAGCCGATACTGCGAATGGCAATTGCCATAATGCCTGCGAGAACACCGGGGCCAAATAGTGCGATAAACAACAAAGCCCAAACCAATGAGTTCACAGAACGTGAAGACACCAGAAAGAATTGAGCCACCCAGTTCAGCGCTTTATTAGGTGTGATATTTGGCGCGTTCAACAACGCCAATGGAATCGCAAATATCAAGGTAAACAAGGTACCTAACGTCGCAATGTGCAGTGTTTCAATCATCGCTGCGTGGATTGATTCAGGATAGAAAGCGTAGTCCACTGGCACCATACGCTCGAACATGTCAGCAAACTGCGCTGGCGCGTCGTATAGGAACTCAGGAATCACTTCAACCGTCTGCCAAGACCAAACAATCGCACACACTAAGCTCAGGTAAACGGCAAATCGAGCCACACGTTCGTTGGGTGTAAAACGCTGCCACTCTTTATCGATAGATGCAGTTGTCATTAGAAGATTCTCCTAACAATGTTGGAAAGAAATTCACCCACAAGAATCAATGCGATAATGGTGATCAAAATAGCGGCGACAAAGTCGTAGTCAAAGCGTTGGAATGCCGAAAATAACGTGCCGCCAAGGCCGCCTGCACCCACAATGCCAACCATGGTTGAGTTACGTAGATTTGAATCCAACTGGTAGCTAGCAAAGCCAATAAAACGAGTAAATACTTGAGGCATTACCGCATACAAAATGACGCTGATAAAACTGGCACCGGTTGCTTTAATCGCTTCAACCGGTTTAAAAGAGATCTCTTCAATCGCTTCTGCAAAAAGCTTGGCAATAAAACCAATCGATGCGAAGACCAAAGTCAGGATCCCAGCAAGGGCACCGAAGCCCACCGCTTTCACAAATAGGATTGCGATGATCACCGGGTGAAAAGAGCGACATAGTGCGATGAAACAACGTATTGGCGTCGATACGATTGAAGGCATCATATTTCTCGCAGCTAACAAGCCCAGAAACAATGAAATAACGATGCCAAAGAAGCTTGAGATAATCGCAATTTGTAAGCTTTCCGCTAATCCACTCAGCAGTAAGCTAGTACGCGAAAAATCAGGCGGAAACATTCTTGATAGTAACCGCTCACTTTCACCAAAACCGATGACCAAACGATCAAAAGTCAGTCCTAACGTCGCAAAGCTGTAAAACAGGTAGCCAATGATTGCAGCGATGATTGCTCGGTTAGTCCATGAGGTTTTGAACGGGTTTTCATGCTTCGCTGGCGACTGGTTTGACGGTACGCTTGGCGATGAACTTGGGGTTAATCCAGCCATGACTCACCCCCGTAAATGATTTTTAGATCTTCTTCTGAAATCCCTTCAGGGCTACCGTCATAATGCACTTTACCGTTACACATGCCGATGATGCGCTTGGCATAACGCTTGGCTAAGTTCACATCGTGGATATTCACCAACACTGGGATGTTTTTCTGTTCTGCGAATGTCTCCATCAACTCCATGATCTCAACCGCGGTTTTCGGGTCGAGTGATGAAGTCGGTTCATCTGCCAATAAGATATATGGGTCTTGCATTACTGCGCGAGCGATACCGACACGCTGTCTTTGGCCGCCCGATAAACTGTCGGCACGTTGGTTAGCAAAGTCTTGCAGGCCAACAAATTCAAGTAACTCAAACGCTTTTGCTAGGTCTTGCGCAGAGTAGTTACGACGCCATGCATTCCAAGCGGTCATGTAACCCAAACGGCCACTCAACACGTTCTCGATAACCGTTAAACGTTCCACTAGGTTATATTCTTGAAACACCATGCCGATGTGTCGACGCTGTTTACGTAGCGCTTGACCTTTTAATTGAGTCAGGTCTGCGCCATCAAATATGATCTCACCTTGGCTTGGATCGTTGAGTCGGTTGATACAGCGCAGAAGCGTACTTTTACCGGTACCAGATGGACCAATGATCGCGATGATACCTGGCTCATCGATATCAATATTAATGCCTTTAAGGATTGGCTTGCCTGCCACGTATTCGTGGAAAAGGTTGTTTATCTTTATTCCTTCATAGCTTGCTACGGCCATACTGCATTTCCTTGTGCGAATTTTCGAATGATCTATGCCCTACCCGCGAGGGCATAGATATTTAGTTGGAGTAGGTGTTTTTAAAGGGCTAAGTCTTTCTAAAACTTAGCCTTTCAACAGAACTAAGAACTAGCCGTTGTTTGCTTGTTTTGCTAGCTCAGCGGCTTTTTTCTTTGCACGTTTAGCCGCATCTTTCTCAGCTAACTTTTTCAGACCAGTTTTGGTGTAAGCCGTACCTGTCGCATGAGCGATATCACGAATCACATCCCACTCTTCTTTGTAGCTGATTGGCGAGAAACGGTCTGCACCTTTAAACGATGCGCTCATTTCTGGTGTAAAGCGGTAACTAAAGAAAGCCTCGTTGATCTTCTCAACTAGCTCTGGTTTTAGGTTGTAAGCATAGCCAAACGCAGACGTTGGGAAACGTGGGCTACGGTAGATGATCTTCAGTTCAGAATCGTCAACACGACCTGCTGCTACCATACGATCGTACACGTCCGATGCCACAGGTGCTGCGTCATAATCTCCATTGAAGACACCTAGAATCGATTGGTCATGCTTACCTGAGTAAAGCACTTTGTAATCTTCATCTGGCACTAGGCCTTTCGCTGGGAATAACGCACGTGGAGCTAGGTTGCCAGAGTTGGAAGATGCAGAAGTGTGTGCAACCTTTTTGCCTTTCAGATCAGACATTTTGTTAATGCCGCTGTCTTTACGCACAATCGTGATTAGGTTGTAGCCTTGAAAGCCAGACTCATCGCCCTTCACCGCAATTGGAACGTAACCTGCTAAGTTAACTGCGTAGCCTGTTGGACCCGTAGAGAAACCAGCAACGTGCAGTCGACCAGAACGCATCGCTTCTACTTGCGCAGAGTTCGAGTGAACTGTGTAGTAAATCACTCGCTTACCCGTGATTTTACTTAGGTGAGCTTGGAAATCCGCAAACGCATCTTTGTACAACGCAGGGTCTTCTACTGGCGTGTAAGTAAACACAAGCGTACTTGGGTCATTCCACTCATCTGGGTTCTTTGGTGAATCGGCCACCAAATCTTGGTTTTCATCACAGTATCGATCGTCTAACACACCACGGCTAGAGCAGTCGCTTGCCATAGCCATTGAAGGAAGTAGTAATGAGCTAGCGATTAACAGTCCTTTAACACTGATTTTCATATTCAAACCTTACTTTTACTTATTGTTGAGAGTCACCTTCACTATTGCAGCCTTTGTGCCACCTTTTTATAGCTTTAATTTCAGCAACTTAAATAAAATTCCACACTTTCAAATTACTTTTGAGTCATAAGTGTCCAACTCAAAACCCATCATTTGGGTCATTTTTGTCCCACCAATTTCAGTGGTAAAAAAAGAGCCCGAAGGCTCTTTGGTTCACTGCTTTTTCTCTTATTATTCTTTGGCTAAGCGCTCTCTATACAAACGCTATAATTAGCGACGTAACAGAGCTCTCAGAATCGCCTATGCGTCGCTGTCCATGCAGTTAGCGTAATAAGTTACCGTTGCAGGCCAATCGCTGAATACACCCATTACACCCACATCTTGTGCCAGCACATCAAGCATTTTCATCATATCGCCATCATTGTTGATGCCGTCTTTCACGCTCTTGTAATACCAACCACCGCCTTGCGCAAGCAGGCCAGAACGCTCCAGTGTCCATGCGATAATGTCGAGGTCTGCATCCTTAGCCAGTTTCGCGTAGTTAGACGCCACTAATTCGTTGTTCTTATCAAGTTCAACCAAAGCAAACAGAGGTGGTGCGATGATATTCACGCCCGCATCGTGTAGCTCTTTCATGTTTTCAACAGACGCGACAAAGTCCGCTTGCTCATAAACACGGTCATCAAGATAAACCGCTTGTTTGCCGAACTTCGGCGTTTCATTGATCCAATACTTCACATCATCCAAGTTGAATGACTGGAGGTAAGTCTCAGAAGGCTTGAAACCCGCTTCTTTCAGTTCATCCACCAACTTCTGTGCATACATCTCTTGGCTAAATCCATTGAAAGGCATATCTACCGCGGCTGATTTCAATTCAGGAGTCACTTTCACGCCGTGCTCTTTAAACAGTGCTGCACTTTCTGCGTGCGTCATCAGTGTGCCACTTTGGCTGTAAAGATCGGTTCTCCAACCTGGAGTCCCGTTCATGTACTCTTCAACCGTGGTGGCTTTTGGGTTCGCACCATCCATTTTACCTTTGAGCGTCTTAAACTCAGCCAGCGTGAAATCAGAAGTACGGCACTCAACCTGAGCATCTTCGCCTGTCGCTGGATTAGCTGGTGTAAACGGGGTTGAGCACTTCTTCGCAAGATCTGGGTGTGCTAATACATCGGTCGTCGTGTGCAGATCACTTTGCGAGTGACGGCATACCAACGCCTTATCTTTGGTGAAGGTCACATCACACTCGACAACGCCTGCGCCCATTTGAATCGCCGCTAAATAAGATTCCTTAGTGTGCTCAGAAAACTGCATCGCAGCTCCGCGATGCCCAATAGAAAAATCACTACGATGAAAAGGTCCTTCGCTGCAACTCAACAGCTTAGTTTTCAAAGGGCTCTCATCCATATTGTTGACTAAAAAGAGGGGACGAGGTCCTAAGTTTGCTGGTTCTGCAGCGGCCCATGCCGTTATTGAACTCATGCCTAATATCAGAGCAATCGAACCTTTCAGTATTTGCTTCATGTTTGTATCTCCTTGCAACAAGCAATTATTTTTCTAATGTCCTTTATTCGATCATTCGGTGTTGGATAGCTGTCATATATAGATAGCTGTCATATGTTTTTTGACTCAACACCGAATAACCTCGTGTGGGCTGACGCCACAATGTAGGGGTTGCACGCTTTGTGCCAGATGTTAAAGCTCTTTTATTACAATCACTTGAAACAGTTAGCCATTCGACTAAAAACCAAATGGGTCATTGTTGTCTTGTGCTTTTTCTTTTGGCTTTGGTTTTGCTTTTGGTTTTCCATTTAACAAACACCTGAACGAATTAGGCTTTGAAACTCTCTTTATCTAATTGGTGTTTCTTCATTTTTCGATAAAGGGTTTTACGCGGTAAATTCAGCTTACTTGATACCTCGTTAATGTTACCTGCGCTTTCTATTAGCGCCTCCGTCAGTACATTCCTTTCGTACTGCTCCATCTGCTTTTCAAAAGCGAAATCTTCTCCGGACGCTTCACAAATTGGCGATTGAAGATCGAAGCCATCGCCGACGATACCCAACACAAATCGATCAGCGACATTACGTAGTTCACGAACGTTACCCGGCCATTCATGTCGACATAGCTGCTGTATCTGCTCAGGGTAAATCGTTGATGGGCGCGTCTTATATTTGTGGCTCGCTTGAATCACAAAATGGCGAAACAGCACCTGAATGTCTTCTTTTCGTTGGCGCAGTGCCGGAAGGTTTAAGCTCGCAATGTTCAATCGATAGAAGAGATCGGCTCTGAATTCCCCAGACTCACTCAAGCTCACGAGATCGGCTTTACTGGCTGCGACCACGACGATGTCGACAGGTATCAACTCATTACCACCAACACGCTCAATCATTCGCTCTTGAATCACGCGCAGCAGTTTTATTTGCACCGCAATCGGCATGCTCTCAATTTCATCGAGAAACAGAGTGCCGCCATTGGCTTGTTCTATTTTGCCAATACGCTTCTTGTTCGCGCTAGTAAACGAACCCGCTTCATGGCCAAACAACTCACTCTCAATAATGCTCTCTGTCATGCCACCACAGTTAATCGCGACAAATGGCTTAGTCTTACGACGACTGAATTGATGCAGAGCTTGAGCTATCACCTCTTTGCCCGTTCCCGTTTCTCCGTTGATGATGGTGTCGACGCCAGTATGCGCTAAAGCGAGCACTTGCTTACGTATGGTATCCATCGCTTTTGATTGGCCAATAACCAAAGATTCAATCGGTAAATCCTCTTGCTCATCACCATCCGAGGTTGACGGGCAGCTGTGCTGACACTGGGTAATTGCCAAATCAAGCTTCTCCACCAGCTCACTCGAATTAAGCGGTTTTTCCAGAAAGTCGAAAGCGCCCAACTTCATCGCTTCGATCGCCATTGGAATATCGCCATGGCCACTCATCAATAAAACGGGCACATTCGGGGCACGGTGTTGGATTGAGCTCAACAACGTCAAACCGTCCACTTTCGGCATGCGCACGTCACACAACACAACCGACTGACTGTTTGCTTTAAGCGACTTTAGGCCAAGGTTGGGATCAGTAAAGGTGGTGACACTAAACCCTTCTAGCTCTAACATTTCGCTCACGGCTTCGACGACATCTATTTCATCGTCGATAAGAACTATGTGTTTTTCTGAAATCATGAACCTGTGCCTTTTGGTAGAGTGACGATAAAGGTGGTGCCTTGGTGTTCAACCGATTCCACGTGAATCGAGCCGCCAAAATCTTTTATTATGTTGTATGCGATAGACAAGCCTAGCCCAAGCCCCTTACCTGTTGTTTTGCTGGAATAAAATGGGTCAAACAAATACGGGATATCTTCTTCAGGTATGCCCAGTCCGTTGTCCTTAACCAAAATCTGAGTGGTGTTCGAAAGCTCTTGCGTAGCAATACTAAGTTGAGGCTGCTCTTTATGCTCAATGGCATCCAGAGCATTGCTGATGAGGTTCACCAGCACTTGTTCCAAGCGTATGCTGTTGGCTCGAACCATCTGGTAGCTTTGGGGCGAATATTGAATCGATACTGGGCTCTGTCTGGTTTCAAACAGATCAATCGCATCACCAATCACCTTCTCTAGTTCCACATTATCAATCTTGCCATCGCTCTTACGTGAGAAGGCTTTTAAGTGACGAGTAATCGCAGCCACCTTTTCTAGCAGGACTTCGATCTTTTTAAGATTCTCTTGTGCTCTGTCTGGTCTATTTTTACCGAGCCAAAGCTGAGCACTTCGAACGTGGCTATTCACAGCCGTCAGAGGTTGATTAATCTCGTGCGTTATCCCGACACTGAGTTGCCCCAATGCAGCCAATTTTCCGGCTTGGATTAACTCATCTTGAGTCACTCGCAGCTTAGCTTCGGCTAGGGTGCGCTCTTCCACTTCAGCTTCTAATTTTCGGTTGGTTTGCTTAACGACTTTGGCCGTGGTTTGGAATACCTTTAGGTACTTGGCCATTTGCGTCACTTCGTCTTTACCCCGAATAGAAACCTCGGTATCTAAATGGCCAGTAGAAATCGCGAACATGTTGTCTTTGAGCTGTAAAAGCCTTTCTAAAATACTCTTACGTACGTAGAACCACGAAATGGCAGCGGCAGCCAACACGCTAAATAGAGAAAGGAAAAGAGAGAGACGCTGGTTAGATTGCAAAGATTGCTGTGCCTGCTGAATCGATTGGTCAATATTGCTATTCACCTTGCTGGTGTTGCTTTCGATCTGCACGGTTAATTGGTTCAAATGCTCGCGGCTGTTTTGCAGGAAGTATTGCTCTTGATAAAGATGATCGAGCGCTTTGTTTTTCATCCCATACAAGCTGCTATCGCTTGAGGCAAGGTTATAAATCACCGTGAGTTGATGATCTAATTGAGGAAAATCACTTCTTAAATCACCACTGACCCAGAGCTTCCACCACTCTTCCCCTACCTGCTCTAATCGCAAACTGGTGTAATCCAGTTCATTAAAACTGGAGTCGTTATACAGCTTTTCGACCAAGCCTAATTGGTAATAAAGCAGAGACTTGAGCTGTGTGTACTGGATTTGGTCTTTGGCAGACTCAGGTAAGCTATCGAGTGAATCACTGGCCTGTTGCAGTAGCGGGTAAAAACCTTCCAGTAGATTTCGAAGTTCTTGGTTGAGCTGTTCTGACTCAATTTCACTTTGATACAACAAGCTAAGGCTGTTATTAACTTGGGCGATAAGATCTTTAAAATAGGAGTGATAATCCGGAAATTGAACCATTACGCTATTCATCACAGAAATAGCGCCTTCGATTTTTAGCATCGCCTGTTTGCGCTCTAAATTCGATTCAGCGTCACCGAGCTGAGAAGATGTTGTGATAATCACTCGCACCATATCATTTAGGCGTGCGGCATTATCTAAGGCCGGGATTTCACTCTCCTTTAGCTCAACAAGACGTTGGTTTAAATCATCGAAGGTAAAGCTGGAGACAACCGAGAGGAAGATAGTGGTCATCGATAGCATGGCTAACGCAAGTACCAAGCGCAGCTCAATACCTTTCCAACCAAACCACTTACGACGTGGAATTTTGATCGAGAACGGGCGCTCGAAACTATCCTTATTTTCTACAACCTCGGAGACATGACTACTCACTCGCCCCACCTTCTTCTCATCAAATAATCAACAGGAACTGTCAATGATTCAATCAGTTAGGGTGTGAGCCTTACTTGGGCTTGCATCGAATAGCTTTAGTGAAGCTATTAAATGAAGAGTAATCATTAACATTTCACATAAGATATCATAACAATTGTTTTATAAAGCTTGAGCTGTCTGTTTTGCGATAATAGAAAGTGACCGCACCGACAGAAACGTGATTACTTTATCAATACGCCCGTAAATTATACGAATAGCGCGCTCAATCAAGCAGTAAAAACCTTTTATTATTTAATAAGTTAAGGTCTAGAGATCTAAAAAATCGCACAAGCTTTCACTCATGCGATTTCATTTATGTCATATCCATCGACTAACCCGAGGCTCAACGAACTTAGAGAATAATCATCCCATCGCGATAAGTCAGAGCAGGAGAAACGTCTTGGCCAAGTAAGACCGGGCCATCAAGGTCGACGATTTCAGATTGAACGGCGATAGGCAGAGCTGCACGCATCGCTAATGATGTACCAAGCATACAACCAGACATCAGCGTAAATCCTAGCCTTTTGGCTTCTTCTGCAAGAACCAATGCTTCAGTCAAACCGCCCGTTTTATCGAGTTTGATGTTGACCATTTCATACTTACCCAACAGCGATGAGAGCTGTGAAGTAGTATGACAGCTTTCATCAGCACACAGTGGGATCGGGTGATTGATGTGTGCCAGTGACGCATCGTGCTGCTGTGGAAGAGGTTGTTCGATCATCGCAATATCAAATTTTGTCAGTTGATTGAACAACTCTTCGAGATTCAGCCCCGTCCACGCTTCATTGGCATCCAGTACAATCTGAACATCTGCCGCCGCTTCTCGTACCGCGCGAACACGCTCTACCACTTGCTCTCCATCAAGCTTCACTTTCAGGAGTTTTGCCCCATTTTCGACATAGTCTCGAGCCTGAGTCGCCATCGCTTCTGGAGTGCCAATCGAGACGGTCATTGCTGTCACGATTTGATTGGGTAACTCAAACAGGCTATTTGGGAAGACCTGGTCATGTTGTTTAGCTTCAAGCTCCCAAAGCGCACAATCGACCGCATTTCGCGCTGCCCCTCCGGTCAATAAAGACTGAAGATGATCTCTTAGCTCTGCCGGATCGGTAACGCCTCGCTCAAACATAGCTTCAAGTGCGCTAGACGCTTGTTGGATTTGCGCTAACACAGACTCCGATGACTCGCCGTATCGTGGGTAAGGCGTGCATTCGCCCTGAGCTCGTTTGCCATCATGTTCAATGTAGACACGAACAACGTGACACTCGGTTCGGCTGCCACGAGAGATGCGAAAAGGCGTTTGCATCGCGATAGTAATGGGTTCTGCTGTAATCTTCATAATTTCACTCGGTTGATGTTCGCTTTAACAAATGGAAACGTAGAAATGATGAAGTCGTTAAAGTGAATGTCGCAAATGATCAGTAATGTGTTGTACACCAAAACGCACTGGATCCGTCACGGGCACTTGATAGAGTGTGGTCCATTCTTGGCATAATGTCTCAGCGTCTTCACCGCTAATTGCCGACGTGTTCAAGCAGATGCCGACCAGTTTCACGTCTGGATTCGTCAGTCGTGCCGCTTGTAAGTTGGCTTCAATCGTCTGTTCTATGCTTGGCAATTGAGCATGAGGAAGGTTACGAATATGTGGTCGCCCGACTTCATGGCACAACACCAAAGCATCGGCTTGTGCGCCATGTAATAATCCCAAACTCACGCCTGCAAACGAAGGGTTGAACAAAGAACCCTGCCCTTCAATGATGTCCCACTCGTGGTCGGTAAATTCGGGGCTAATCGCTTCAACCGCGCCGGAAATAAAATCCGCAACCACAGCATCAATCGAAATTCCGCTGCCTTCAATCAAAATACCGGTCTGCCCTGTCGCTTTAAACTGAGCAGATGTTCCCACTTGTTTAAGCGATTTTTCAATCGCTAATGCCGAGAACATTTTACCTACTGAGCAATCTGTTCCGACAGTAAGCAGGCGCTTACCCTGACGAGGCTTACCGTTACCAACCTTTAGAGAACCATCAAAATGGCGTACATCATGAAGCTTAGTCAATCCTTGCTGTTGCATGTCAGCAAGCGGTGAAAATTCACTCAATCGTTGGTGCATGCCAGATGCAATCTCAAATCCCATTTCTGCAGCAGCCATTATGGTTGACTGCCAAGAATCAGGAATGACGCCCCCCGGATTTGCAGTGCCAATCACCAGCGTCTTCGCACCCTGCGCTTGCGCCTCTTGTAAGGTCATGTCAGTTAAGCCCAGTGAAACGATATCGCCCGTTAAACGCAGTTGACCTAGGCAGATTTCAGGTCGCCACTGGTGAATACCGCGAGCAGTTTTTGCGGCGAGTGGGTCAGTAACATCCCCAAGAAAAAGAAGGTAAGGTTGAGCGATAGACATGAGTGTTCCTAATTAATAAATCCTTGTATGGATTTACTTTAATTAGGAATTAGATAGCTGCCGAATACCTATTTATGGCGAGCCTATAACCTTAAGTTATAGGGTGAGTATAGATCTTCAATGAAGCGATAAATTGCTTAACGGAAATTGACTGAGGGGTGTGCTCTGCGCAAAGCATCGATACCGAGAATTGAATATCTGGTTGAAGTGGCAACACACAAACCGCATCGTCATTTTGATACTGATCTGCCGTCCACGGGTCAACAATCGCAAATCCTGCTTGGTGCTTCACCAGTTCCGCCGCCGCGCTGTATCCACGTACCGATATAGGGTGGTGATAATGCTCATCGCGTGCAATAAGGCTTTGATGTAACAGGAGGCCTAATGGATCGCGGCTATCAAGCCCGATTATTGGTAGCGGATAATTGATAAGATCATCTAGCGTTAATTCTGCCGGTAACTGCTCAACCGTATTGGATGGAACCAAAACCTTGAGCGATTCGGTTAATAGCGTTTCACTTAATATCGCAGGCGGTGCTTCATCGCCAAACGCGATAGTAATATCAAGCTCATGCTTTAACAACCCAGCACACAGTTCATCACGGTTTGCTGTCAGCAACTCAAAAGAGAGCTCTTGTTCGCGAGACATTTGAGCAATCACTGGCGTCAGCAACTTGGTCGCCAGAATCTGCGGCGCGCCAATGCGTAAATGCTGATGGCCTTGCTTGACTTTGTTGGTCAAAGAACGAAATTGACCCAGTTGTTGGTAGACCTTCTCCGCTTCTGGTAACAAAGTTTTCGCTTCAACCGTTGGCACTAATCGCCCTTTAACACGTTCGAATAAACCAAACCCAAGTTGTTGCTCTGTGTGCGCCAGAATACGAGTCACATTAGGTTGCGACACATGTAGATTACGTGCGGCTCCAGATACGGTTCCGGTTTGCATGATGGCGTAAAAGACTTCCAACTGTCTTAGGTTCACATTGATGTCCTTATGGTTCGCGAAACAAATCTAGGGGTTGGCTTTTCTTGTATTAGCTAAGCTGGTTATCGGTCTATTTATTTGGCTATTTGCGTGAGTTTATTTTAGTAACTCAGCTATCGTAGGTTGAAGCACCTCAGCCCAAGCTTGGTAAGCTTTAGCATTCAGATGCAGATCATCACACGAGTACTCATTCGACAAAAGCTTATTAGGTGACAATACAGAATTCACATCTAAAAACGCAATGCCTTGCTGAGAACAGTACTCGCTTATCTTACTATTGAGCAGTTCAACCGACGAATTCAATCCTTGCAGTTTAGATCCCACATAAAGCGTTGATTGCACCAAGATTCGAATATCGTTTTCTTGCCACACCTTGAGCATATCAATGTAGTTCTGGTAGATATGTTCGACATCATACCCCTGAGCTAAATCGTTTATCCCTGCCATAAAACATACAAGTTTTGGTTTCACATTCAACGTGGTATCAATACGGTGCAACATGCCTGTTGTGGTATCGCCCGCCAAGCCGCGATTGACCATCGAGACATCGCGGAAAATATCTGCCCAAGGTGCCCACTCGGTGATCGAATCACCAAACATCACTAAGTCTGCATTTGGAGAAAAATGGCGATGATTATCTGATGTCATGATGTAACGGCTCATGCTATGGCCTCGTTGTTGAATCTCAGACTGAAGAGCGACCGCTTTGAGAATATCACTATCCAGCGTAGTGCCATCAAATTGAGCCAGTAACCCTTCGATGTGTGGCTTAAAAGGGCTAAGACGAGTACTCAGTTGGTGGTGTTCTTTAAGGGAAGATAACCTCTCTAATAGTGCGTATAGAGAGCTATTTTGACCAACTTCTTGGAATAACTGATAAAGATCGAGGACAGGGTGTTGTTGCAGCGCGGCAAGTAATTGCTTGTCTTCCATGGTGTTATCTAACCCTTCAATTATCTAATGATGAACCAAAGATAATATCCGATTGCTTACGGGATAGATAACACTAGAAGCAGATCGTTACTTTTACTAGAAGTAAATAGTTACTTTTCTTTGACTAATAAGTGATTGCGGTTATCACGGCTTTTCTTAATCAGCTCGTTGCTCTCGTCCATTTCATCAGATTTCGCAAGGCGATCATAAAGTAGCACGTTAACCGTCGCAGCCAAGTTCATGCAACCAACCGTTGGTACATACACGACGTGATCAGCTCTATCCGCAACATCTTGAGAAATAGAGCCGTCTTCAGGGCCAAAGATATAGATAGCGTTTTCAGGGTGTTTAAAACGAGGCAGTGGTGTCGCACCTTCTGCTAGTTCTACACACACAATCTGAGTTTCCGCGTCAAGATTATTTAAAAATGACTCAGCGGCAGTAAGCGGGATCGTGCGCGCTGCGCTCTTCGTATCAGTGTGGAATTTAGCGGCTTTTTCGTAGCGTTGCCCTGTGTATTTAACTTCGTCGACTTGGTAACAACCAGCCGCACGCATAACAGCGCCAACATTCGTCGGGCTCTTTGGGTTAGTTAAACCAATAATCACATGGCTTTTGTTCATGAATATTTCTCACTTAACGAATAAACATAGCAAGGTGCTACAAAGGGCCGCATTCTACCAAAACAACGTCGAATTCAAAAGCATCGATACAAACTCGCTTTTTCGCTCTTAAGCCTTTAATTGCAAGGCATCTCACATTAAAAACTTAACCGCCATCATGTTTATCAAACAAAAATATTCTAGGGTAACAATTAGACAACAAGCCCATTTACATTTTGAAACCACATTAATAATGTGTTGAAAATTGTATGAGAAAATCACACAGGAAGCGTGAAATGACCCTAACCATCAAAAACCGCCTTTATATTCTCTCTTTCATTCCTTTGCTACTAATGGCAATTGGCATGATGAGCGTGACGTATATGAAGAGCACCGAGCTAACCGCACAGCAAGTAGAATCGACGCGTAGCAATATGATGGCGATGAAAGAAAAGGAACTCAAAGCGTACCTGCAAATGGCCTACTCTTCGATCAGCCCATTTTTAGATAAAGGGGCAACACTAGAAGAGGCTCTACCAACATTGAGAACCCTAGAATATGGCGAATCAGGCTATATTTTTGGCTATGACTCTAAAGGTGTCCGAGTTGTGGTTGGGCAAAGTAATGATGGTATTGGTAAAAACTACTATGACCTTCAAGACAAGCAAGGTAATTACCTAATCCGAGACCTGATCAAGAACTCAAAACTGGGTGAATTTACGACTTACTATTTCCCGAAACCGGGCCAATCTGTCGCGTTACCAAAACTTAGCTACTCAGTATTTGTTCCGCAATGGGACTTAATGCTTGGTACTGGATTCTACACCGATGACATCGACGCTGTTATTGCCGAGATGAAAGAAAGTTCGAATGTCGCGCTACAAAGTTCCCTGACTGCTATCGCGATTTTCTGCGGATTGATTGCCCTAGTGGTAGCCGTTTTCGCTGTTGCAGTGAACCGCACCATCATGCAACCTCTTGAGCAGTTCGACCGTTCAATTAGTGCCTTTGCAAGTGGCGAGGCCGATTTAACCGCTCGAATGGAAAAATTCAAAGCCCCTGAGTTCACTAAGCTCAGCGAGAACTTCAACGCCTTCGTTGCTAGCCTACAAACCATCATCCGCAGCGTGAGTGATGTTGGCCAGCAAGTCGTCGCTGAAACCAGCAGTATGTCTTCTCGCGCCGCTCAGGTTGATGAAATTGCCACTGGTCAGCGTGAAGAGACTGAACAAGTTGCAACAGCAATGACCGAAATGACAACAACAGCACAAGAGATCTCCAGTAACGCAAGTCAGGCAGCTGACTCAGCGAAGCTTGCAGAGGGTAATGCCAAAGAAGCTCAACAAATAGTGAATGCGGCTGCCAACTCTGTTGCTGGTCTTGCTAGCGAAGTATCCGAAGCCAACACTGTGGTATCTAGATTAGAGGGTGATGTACAAAACATTTCGTCGTCACTGACGGTCATTCAAGATATTGCCGAACAAACAAACTTATTAGCACTGAATGCAGCAATTGAAGCCGCTCGTGCAGGTGAGCAAGGGCGAGGATTTGCAGTGGTTGCGGACGAGGTTCGTAAACTGGCAAGCCGAACTCAAGAAAGCACTGGTGACATTCATAAAATGATTCAGCAGCTAAAAGCTGCCTCAGATGCTGCCGTGAAAGCGATGGATTCGAGCCAAAATAAAAGTGCTCAAACGGTGGAAGAAGCAAATGCCGCAGCCGCAGCACTGGCGAAAATCCAAGAGTCGATTGATACGATCATGGACATGAACTCATTGATTGCTACCGCGACAGAGCAGCAAAACATTGTTGGCCAAGAGATATCTCAACGCATTGTGGTGATTTCCGATCAAAGCTCACAATCGGCATCATTAGCGAATCAAAACCGTGCGGGGAGCCAAAACCTCAACAGCCGCGCAAATGAGCTGTACCACTTGGTTGATCGCTTCACGGTCTAGGACATTTACGGTCTATTAAATAGTAAGTAAACGCTGCTTATAAATAACAAGTAAGCGCTACTTAACGTTAAGACTTTTCACACTAAATAAGAACGGGCTTCAGAATCTCTACTCTGAAGCCCGTTTTTAATTAAATGGGGTATTGATGTAAGGGTGCATATTGCACGGCTCTAAGACCCAAATTCAGCCTCAACACAACTTTGATTCAGAGGACAATGTTCACACTTGGGCTTAGGGTTACAAAACTGCTGACCATGTTCGACCAGCAAACCATGATAGTGGCCGTACTTTTTAGTATCTAGAGGGATCACGCTTTCCATCAAGGTTCGAAATTTTTCATACGATTTAGGCACATCGAGCCCATTGCGAGTGAAGATCCTTCTTGCGTACGCATCAATCACAAAAGATGGTTTACCTATCGCATACACCAGAATCGCGTCAGCCGTTTCACCACCGATTCCTTTGACTTCCAATAGCTCATTTCGCAGCTTATCTTTGTCCTGTTCTCGCACCACAGACATATCGTATTGATACTTCAAAAACCACTCAGTCACGGCCTTCAACTTAATGGCTTTTTGATTGTAGTAGCCACTCGAACGAATCTTTTGGGCAAGGTCATCAAGATCCATACCGGCTACTGAGCTTGGATCGCACTTATCGCCTAAGTTGGTGAGCGCTTTCTCTGCGTTCTTCCAGTTGGTATTTTGAACCAGAATAGCGCCCAAAACTATCTCGTAAGGGTCTTCCCTTTGCCACCAATCAAAATAGCCATAGTGCTGCTCAAGGGTATCGAACACGCTAAGGATCAGCTCTGCTTGACCCTTTGAATTGTTGTGGCTTTGGGTCATAGAACTAATCCAATTGCTCAGACAGGAAGTCCACTAGCAAGCGAACCTTTGAAGACAGGTTACGGTTCTGAGGATAAAGCGCCCATATCCCTTCTTTGTCGTCTCGATAATCGGATAGCACTTCGACTAACTCTCCCGACTCTAGATCTTCACTCACGTAATATTCTGGCAGTTGAACCAAGCCAATGCTCTGTTTAGCGGCATCCAATAAGGCTAAGCCACTGTTACACCTAATTCGTCCATTAACACGAACCGAGCGAGGGCGTTTATTCTCTTTGAAGCGCCAATGTTCAAAGCCACCGACCAAACATTGATGGTGACTCAATTCAGAGAGCGTATGCGGCTCACCATAGCGTTCAATGTATTCAGGGCTTGCACATACATAAAGCTGTCGCTGCGATAACTTCTTTGCGACCAAGCTTGAATCTTCTAAGCGGCCAAGACGAATCGCCACATCAACACCAGAATCGATAAGATCGAGCTTTTGATTGGTCAGCATCAGCTCAAGTTCTACTTGTGGGTGAAGCTTTAAAAATTGATGAAGTATTGGAGCGAGTTGGCGTTCACCATAAGTCACAGGCGCAGTGACTTTCAGTAAGCCTTTTGGTGTGGATTGCATCTGCGTGACCGCAAGCTCAGCAATTTCTAAGCCTTCAACCAGCAACTTACACTGTTGATAATAGAGTTGCCCGGCCTCTGTTAGAGACACCTTACGCGTCGTTCGATTGAGCAGTTTCACCGCGAGTCGTTCTTCGAGATTTGCTACTCTACGACTGATTTGAGCCACCGACGTAGCGAGCTTCTGCGCCGCACCGGTAAAGCTTTCACGCTCTGCCACTGCAACAAACTCACTTACCCCTTCCCAATTGGCCATGTTTTTACCTTATGCTGAACGATGGTTACCCAGACAGTGTATTGAAGATAGGTATCAGTGTCACCTTGCTTGATATGCGCTGTTCATAAATGGTCTGCATCTACAATCGTTCAAAATCAATACAACCAACACCTGACATTTCTCCATATTCCTTACCTAATACTAACAAAATCGGCTTTTCTCCTGACACTCATCTTACCACTTCATTGGTATGTTGGTTCTGTACCGGAACACAGGTATTCCAACAAAGTAAGGTAATCCTATGAAAAAATTAATCATACTTGCATCAACTCTTGTTCTCAGCACCACAGCGTTTGCAGCAACTAAAACAACGATTCAAGAAACAACGCTAAAGTCTGATACATTTGTTACTGAAGCGGAAGCATACGATGCAGGCACAAACCTTATGGATGAGTTAAGCGCAAAAACACCTTTTGAGCTTTCAAGAGAACTGCCACAGTTCCAACAGACAACCAAATACGATTCGTTCAAGATTGATGACGCGAATATGGAAGTGAAGAAAATCACTAACATGAGCGGTGACATTCATTACCAAGCGAACGTAAAAGTTGACTACCGTTACACATACAAAGACGGTCGCAGCAGCTAACACCGAATGATTGATCAGGTCTAAAAACTGATCACGTAGTCAAAAAAACTGATCACCTAGTCAAAAAGAAAGCCCGCACTCATAGAATGCGGGCTTTTTTGTCGTTCAGCTATGATTAATGGAATTCAAAACGAGCAACCATTATCAGCTCATATTCGTCTGGCTAATTTTGAAGATTACACTTCAAACTGAGACACAAGGCTATCAAGCGCTTCACACTGTTCGGCCAATGCCATGCAAGCATTCTCAGCGCTGCTCGCCATTTCAACCATTTGCATGGTGCTTTCAGCGATGCGTTGAACATTCTTGTTCACTTCTTCAGACACTTGAGACTGTTGCGAAGCTGCCGTCGCGATTTGTGTGTTCATGTCATTCATCTTGCCGATTGAGTTACGAATCTCACTCAGTGAAGACGCCGCCGTTCCTGCCTGAACAATGGTTTTCTCGCCACTCACTTTGCTTTCAGTCATCACACCAACCGCGTGTTTAGCGCCCACTTCTAAGCGTTCAATCATTGATTGGATTTCGCCAGTGCTGTCTTGAGTTTTACTCGCCAACGCTCTTACTTCATCTGCAACTACGGCAAAACCACGGCCTTGCTCACCGGCACGAGCGGCTTCAATCGCCGCATTCAATGCAAGCAGATTGGTTTGCTCTGCAATGCCTTTGATCACGCCAAGAATTGAAGCAATGTTCTTCACATCGGTATCCAGATCTTGAACCACCCCACCCGCGTTCTCGATATCTTGCGCAAGGCGTTCAATAGAAGTCACGGTTAAACCCAGCGTCGTATCAGCCGATTCCACTTCATGATTGGCAACGTTACTTGCAGTTGCGGCATCCAGTGCATTACCACTGACCACTTCGCTAGTTGCTTGCATTTCATGAACCGCCGCAGCTACCACTTCACTTTCTCGCTGCTGATTTGAAGAAAACTCAGCAACACTTTGCGTGAGTGATTTGATGTTTTCCATCTCGCCACGTACTGCGTTCGATGTGAGAATAACTTGTTCCACGGTTACATGGATCTTGCCAACAAACTGGTTAAATGCGGAGCTTAAGCGAGCAATTTCGTCGTTGCCTTCAACCTTCATGCGTTGAGACAAGTTACCGTCGCCCGATGCGATCTCATTCATCGCTTTCTCTACGTTCTGGATTGGTTGGACGATAAAACGGTTAGATAACCACATCGCGAAAAGCGCAGCGAAAACAGCGACCGCCATACCCACTTCAATGATCAACTTACTTGATTCGATAGAGTCAGCAGCTTGCTGACGAAGCTCTTTCTGCTTCTGTTCAATCAGGGTTCTGATATCACGAAGCTGAACACGAATGATTGCAAACTCAGCGTCTAATGCTGGCGAGTAATTGATGTTGTATTGGTATGCGCTGGCAGGGTCTGCAAACATTGGCTCATGCAGCGCCACCCACTTGCTCATCGCGTTCACAAGCTTTGACAACTCACCGCGAGAAGAAGGATCTAGCACGCCCGCTGCATATAAAGTTTCCACACTTTCAAAACGAGGAACCGCTTTGTAAGCATTGTCTTTAAACTCAAATTTTTGGTACTCAATCGCCGCTTGGTCTTTCGCGAGTAATAGACCTTGAGCAGAAGCGATAACTTGGTAAATGTCACGATACCCATCTTCCAAATTGTCTAACACGGGCTGAACCACATTATTCAGCTCATGGTTGATCGCAGCCTGAGCATTAGATCTAATGACATTAAGCACAGTAACAGTCGAGAAAACAATCACGATCACCATTAGTGGAATCGCAATTTTACTCTTAATAGATAGGTTGTTGATACTCATAAGGGGGTTAATAACCACACAGTAAATAGGGACGCGCGCATAATATACAGTATCAATATAAAAGCTAGCTAAAAGTTTGTGAACCTAGTCGCATAGAAAACGTTACCCTTGAATCGACTGTCTATTATTCAACCAAAGGTCAACTTTAAAAAGTAGAGCCAAAGACGTTTTTGCACTTATTTACCACAGACATGCTCAAATACTGGAGAAGTAATGGAAATAGCACCATAATGTACGGCTCAAAAGTAAATAGGTATGAACATGAAAATTTGTGGTGTTGAAATCAAAGGTAACGATGCTGTCATCTGTCTTCTTTCTCTGTCAGATGGTGTATTTAATATCCCTGATTGCCGAGTTTCAAAGGTTGCGATTAGCGACGCTAACGACACGCAGAATATGAAAGACTTTCAATTCTCTTTTGCAAAGTTAATGGAAGATTACCAAGTAGACAAAGTTGTGATTCGTCAACGCCAAACTAAAGGCAAATTTGCTGGCGGTGGCTTTGGTTTCAAACTAGAAGCAGCAATTCAACTGATCGACGGCCTAGACGTAACCGTTGTATCACCTGCTGACATCAAGGAGAGCCTTAAGCGCAACCCTCTTATGATGAAGTTCAAAGAAACTGGCCTTAAGCAATACCAAGAAGCACCGTTTACAACGGCTTACGCTTGTTTAATGCAGCGCTAATCAATAGTCGCTAGCCAATATTTGATACAGAAAGAGCCTGAATATTCAGGCTCTTTTTTGTTTCTATCACTCGGCTTTAAACCCAGTTAGTTTTGATGAAATACGCTTACCGCTCTAACGCTGTTCGCCTGCGAGCCTTAATCCATTCCGGCTTCTTCACCACCAAATAAACCGCGGCGGCAGACAACGCGAAGCCCATTGCACCATAGATGTCGAACGACTCACCAAAGATAAGCCAGGCTTGAATTGCTGTCGTCGGTGGCACCAAGTAAAACACCGACGCCACACTTGAAGATGCACCGTGCTCTACCATGTAAAGCAGCAAAAGGATGGCAACACAAGACAGAACCACCACCAGCCAGGTAAGAGTCAACGTGAATTCTACAGTCCAGTTCACTTGCATAGTTTCGTAACGCATTGCGAACGGTAGAAACAGCGCAGCAGAAGCCAAGTATTGCACCATCGCACCGCCGACCATATCTGTCCCCTGACAGAAGCGCTTCTGATACAAAGTTCCGCAGGTAATACCCACCAAAGAAACCAAACACAATAATGTTGCCAAGCCTTTTTGGTCGTCTGACTGCCATTCAATATTGCCCATCAACACCAAACTGATACCCGCAAAACCAAGCGCTAAACCCAACCACTGTGCAAAATTAAAACGCTGCGAAGTACAGCTGATCATAATCAATGCGGTAAGAATCGGTTGCAAGCCAACAAGTAGAGAACTCAGCCCGGCGGGCATACCCATATCAATCGCCAGATAGGTGCCACCAAGGTAGAAACCATGAATCAAGATGCCGACCACACTAGCGTGGAAGAATGCTCGACCACGAGGGATACGACGCTTAAGGATTGCAATCAAAACCAAGAACAGCGCCACGTTGGCTACCATCCTCAGTGAAAGTAATGTTGCGGGTTCCGCGTATTCCACGCCAAGACGTGCGCCGACAAAACCTGACGACCACAATATTACAAACACAAACGGAATCATTTTAATCAGCATTACAAACCTCTGGTCAACTCTTCATCAATGCTGTTACCTTAGTTGGGTACAGATAACTAATAAAGACACAGATATAACACTTTAAATGGTTACAGATTAAAAGTGAGCAACGAGGGAGAATAACGTGGAAGTAGAACTCAGCGGCAATAAATATCTTGCTACCGAACAACATATTAAGGCTCAAATTGATAAAGGGCTCTTTCACCCAGATGATCGTCTTCCTTCGATCCGTCAGTTAAGCGAACAGCTTGGTGTGAGCAAAAACACCGTGATTCGCGCCTATCAAGAATTGGAAGCAACGGGTTGGGTTTACTCAGTACCTAAATCTGGCTATCGCGTAAAGACACCGAACACCACCAACTGGGATACACCCAGCCAACCTCAAAAAGTGGACCTCTTATCTGTCACCAAATCTGTACTCTCTCGCCCGAAAGGTCGTCTGAAACTGCTTGCTGGTTCTGCACACCCGAACATAAACAACCCTGCGATTCGTAGCTTGTACGCCGAGATTGGCCGCCATAGCCGTTTGCAAACTCAACTACCGGGCTACTATCAACTCCCTCCCGGTGACGAGCAATTAGTAAAGCAATTGTTAAAGATCACCCATGATCTAGGTGTACCCGCGGGATCGAAAGAGATTGCGATTACTCACGGTGCTCAACAGGCGATCAGTTTGGCTTTACGTGCACTCACCAAACCGGGTGACATCGTGGCCGTAGAGTCACCGTGTTACTTCGGCAATTTACTTTTACTCGAATCACTTGGTTTGCAAGCCCTAGAAATACCAAGCAGTGTTAGTCACGGAATCGATATTCAATCACTACAGAGTGCGTTGGACAAATGGGAAGTGAAAACGCTGCTGCTGACACCAAACTTTACCAACCCGACTGGCTCAAGAATGCCTCTGGCTAATCGAAAGGCCTTGCTGGAGATCACCGGATCTTTACCGATTATCGAAGACGATGTATTCGGTAGCTTGGCGTTTGACGCACCAATCGCGAGCCTCAAAGAGCTAGATCATCAAGACAGAGTCATCTACGTCAACTCGCTATCCAAGACCTTAGACTCACGATTACGAATCGGTTGGTTACTGTCGGGGCGCTATCAGCCCTTGGTCGAGAAGTATCTACTATGCGATAACATGGGCAGCTCAAACCTGATGCAATCCGCTGTGGGGCAATTCCTCACGACAGGCAAATACCTCAGCCATTTATCTAAGATGAAACGGCTCTATCAAACCAATCAAAAACAATTCCAAAGTCTATTAATACAAGCTCTGGATAGCTACCCGCACCTTGTTGGGCGCTACCATTTGTCAAAGCCGGAAGGTTCATTTCTCAACTGGATAACACTGCCAGAATCAGTCGACAGCTATGCCGTCTATCAAGATTGCTTGAAACACAAATTAGGCATCTTACCCGGCACCGTGTTTGGCACACACGACCAATACAAACACTGCTTGCGTTTCACCGTAGCAAACATAGAAGAGAGTAAAGAGTGGAAAGAAGGCGTGGTGACACTAGCGAAGATAATCGCTAAACATACGTGCTAAATGTCGCCAGACCTAGCTAAACTCATAGAATTGGCGTTAACAAGCTTTGACCTTATTAACATTTTCAACAGCAAAGATTCGCTACACTCGCAGCCTTTCAATGCCTAGCGGAGTTCGACGTGGCAACTATCAAAGATGTAGCAGCACTTGCCGGAGTTTCAACAGCAACCGTTTCACGAGTAATGAACCGTACCTGCTATGTCGAACCTATCACGTTGGAGCGCGTAGAACGTGCAATCAAAGAACTCAATTACCACCGAGACGCACGAGCCACGGCTTTAGCAAGTCGAAGTAGCAACACGTTAGGCTTATTGACGGGCAACTTAGCTGACCCTTTCTTTGCGCTTGTTGCCAAGAGCGTTGAAGAAGTCGCGAGAACAAACGGATACCAGCTGGTTGTGGTGAGTGGCGGGCACAATGCTCAGCGAGAGAAAGAAGGCCTCGACTTCCTAATCAGCCAAGGCTGTGAGGCAATGGTGATTCACTCGAAAATGCTCGATGATGTGACCTTACTTCGCTACTCCTCTCAACTGCCAGCAATGGTGCTACTCAATCGCACTATTGCTCAGATATCAAATCGCTCAGTGTGGGTAGACAACAAACTCGGCTCTCAAGTCTCGGTGCAACATTTGATTGCACTCGGACATCGAAAAATTGCCTATGTCTCGAGCGACCTTCCAATCCAAGATAGAACAGACCGTTTGCAAGGCTACCAAGAAGCCATGAAAGCGGCCAATATCGAAATACAATCAAACTGGATCATCAACCAAAACTTTAGTGAATCAGGTGGTGAAGCGGCAGGTGATATCTTGATAAACCAATGCCCAGAGGTCACAGCCGCCGTCACCTTTAATGATGTTATGGCAGCCGGATTAATGACGAGCTTACAAGATCAAGGTATCTCGGTTCCCAACGATATTTCAGTCATCGGCTTTGATGATGTTTTACTCGCTCGCTACCTTTACCCTCGGTTAACCACCATGCATAACCCTATCGACGAGATGTCGACTTATGCGGCTAACCTTGCCATTAAACTTAAAGCCGCAGGATACGCGCCTCCCAAACAACATAAATTCGAAGCGACACTGGTTGAAAGGCAGACAGTTAAGTCAATCAAGCACTAAAATGAGACAAAATGTGACCAAAATCTCATGTACACACCTCATGTAACCGCTTACATGAAAACAGTATTGAAGTCGCACTTTCGATGTCAGAGCACGCTTATTATCCATTCCGAACAAACCCTACATTCACCTGAGGACAACAAATATGAATAACTCAAAGCCTCTACCATCGTTCGGATTAGCATTAGCACCTATAGCCGTTATGTTTGCGCTGCTTGCTATTGGATACGGTGTTTTAGGACTTCGCATTGAAGTTCTGCTACTCATTTCTGCGACTTTCACAGCATGTATTGCTTGGAAGATGGGCTACAACTGGGATGACATCATCAACGCGATTGTTGAGAAACTCGCAAAAGCGATGCCTGTTATCCTGATATTGGTTTCAGTGGGCGGCCTTATCGCCAGTTGGATGATCAGTGGCACCATCCCTTACATGGTTTACTGGGGACTTAAAGTCATCAGTGCTGAATACATACTCATTGCTGCCTTTTTTGTTACTTCTGTTGTCTCTGTGTGTACTGGTACTTCTTGGGGATCTGCGGGTACCGTTGGTGTTGCACTGATGGGTGTTGCGGCAGGTTTAGATGTATCACTGGCTGCTGCTGCCGGCGCCGTTGTTTCTGGCGCATATTTTGGCGATAAGATCTCGCCTCTTTCTGACTCAACCAACTTTGCACCTGTCGTTTCAGGCACGACCTTATACGAACACATTCAACACATGCTTTACACAACGCTACCGGGCTTTGTGATTGCTTCTATTGTCTTTTTCTTCGCAGGACAAAGTGCCGATATCAGCACGGTTGGCGAACCAGAAAAAGTGACTCAAATTCTTGCTGGGTTAGATAGTCTTTATAACTTCAACATTCTTCTGATTATCCCACCAGTAATTATTCTTTGGGGTGCATTAACCAAAAAGCCTGTTCTGCCACTGATGCTAGGTGCGTCTGCCCTTGCGATTGTATTAGGTATGGTTCTACAAGGTTTCTCTCTACAACAAGGTTTCCAAGCTTACGTCGACGGCTTCAATGTCGCTCTATTTGAAGCGAAAGGTACAGCGATTGACGGCCTAATACCTGATGTGTCTAAGCTGCTAAACCGTGGTGGTTTGTTCTCAATGATGAGCACCATCCTACTGGTTTTCTGTGCGTTCTCTTTTGCAGGTGTTTTAAGCCTAACCGGTGCACTGAATGTGGTACTAGGTCGTTTCTTGCATATGATTCACTCAACAGGACAGCTTATCGCATCAACAGTGATCGCGACGATTACCGTAGTTTTCACGACATCAGATGGCAAACTCGCGCTTCTTATTCCAGGTGAATTGTTCCAAAACGCTTACCGTAAAATGGGGCTAGATACGAAAAACCTATCCAGAACCATCGAAGACGCAGGCACGATTATTGAGCCACTGGTTCCTTGGACAGCTGCGGGTATTTACATGGCAAGCACACTCGGCGTAGCAACGTTGGATTACCTACCTTGGGCTATCCAATGTTACACCGGTGTCGTTTTTGCTCTGATTTATGGCTTCACTGGGTTTGGTATTGCACGTGCAAAGCCTGAACAGTCAGAAGACTCCGTAGAAACTTCTCTAGCTCACAGCACTAAGTAAGGCTCACATCCTATGAATTCTTTCGACAATACGATTAACCGCCGAAATACAGGGTCGGTAAAGTGGGACTTTATGGAGCAGAAGCTAGGACTGGAAGGATCTGACTTACTGCCAATGTGGGTATCAGACTACGATTTCCAAGCTCCTCAGCAAGTGCTCGACCGTTTAGCTCAAGATATCGCTCATGGTATTTTTGGGTACTCAGAACGTCAGGATGACTATTACCAAGCTGTGATTGATTGGTTTAAAAACCAACATAACGCTGACATCGAAAAAGAGTGGATAACCACGATACATGGTGTATTGCCGGGTATCGCAATGGCGCTGCAAATGCTCACGCAAGTGAATGACCAGATCGTTATCCAAAGCCCAGGTTACGGTTCATTTCGTAAGATCATCGAACTGAATGACCGCAGAGTATTGAACAACCCGTTGATTGAATCTGATGGTCACTACCAGCTTGATTTTGCTCACTTGGAAGACTGCTTTGCCAGTGGTGCAAAGGCATTGGTCTTCTGTAATCCTCATAACCCAACAGGTCGAGCATGGAACGAGCAAGAGCTAACGCAAGTTGCCGAGCTGTGTAGAAAACACGATGTGTGGCTGATCAGTGATGAAATTTGGAGTGACCTAACGCTAACACCTAATGTATTTCATTCGACGTTAAACTTACCAAGCTTGCTAACCGACAAACTTATTGTGGCGACCGCGGCCAGTAAAACGTTTGGTTTGTCATCATTAAGAATCTCAAACTTCATCATTCCAAATTCGGTGTTGAAGGAGCAGTTTGTTCGCCGTTTGGATGCGCATGGCATGGATTGCTTCAATAGCCTATCCATGTCAGCGGCAACCGCTGCGTATCAAGAGTGTGAAACTTGGTTAGCGGACTTAAAACACTACCTGCAAAACAATATAGAAACGCTGAACGGATTCATAAAAGCTGAATTGCCTCATATTCGCTTCACGAAACCCGAAGCGACATATCTTGCATGGCTAGACTGCAGTTCAATGAAACTAAGCGATGCAGAGCTGGAACGTAAACTCATTGCAGCCGGCATTGTACCAAGTATGGGTTGTGCCTTTGGCGAAGAAGGTTCAGGGTTTATTCGCTTGAATCTAGGGTGCCCTGCAGAAGTATTAGCAGACGCTTTGGTACGACTAAAAGTAGCATTAGCTGTAGATAAGTAACTAGAAAACGTAACCCACTCCAAACAACAAAGCCCCACTCAACTGAGCGGGGCTTTCATCATTCTTACTATTTACCTATTTAAAGGTAAATTAACCTTGCCAAGCAAACTGTTCGAATACTTTGTCTACTGGCGTTTCAGCAACACGGTTTACATAGTTACTGATCACTTTCTGAGACAAGCCAAGAATCACTTCTAACACTTGTTGTTGACCATAACCCGCCTCAAAGAATGCTGTCATTTCACTTTCAGACACATTGCCGCGGTTGCGTACCATACTCAGCGTAAAGTCATGCAGTGCTTGCAGCTTTTCAGTGGGTAGAGCGGTGCGATTACGCAGTGCTTCAGTGATCGTAGGATCAACTTTCATTGAATGTGCAATGCCAGTGTGCGCCGGTACGCAGTAATGACATTCGTGTTCAACATTAATGGTTTGCCAAACAACCGTCAGCTCTTCAGCATCGAAAGATGAGTCACTAAACGCCTGATGAAGCTGGGTGTAGGCTTTCAACGTATTTGGAGATTCAGCCAACACACCGAAAAGACCCGGTACTCTGCCCATCTGCTTTTTAGCACCTTCAAGAATAGGTTGGCTTTGCTCTGGCGCTGATTCTACTGAGTGAATTTTGAAGTTGCTCATTGTTTTATCCCTATCAATTTATGATTCTAAAGTTATTCAATCACGGAGCAATTAATGACTGTTCTCCGTTGGTGTGAAAACAATATAGATTAAATCAGAACGATCGTTCAAGTATTATTTTGAACAATCGTTCAAATTTCAAGTTAGAACCTTTCTAATATCTTTTGCTCATAACAAAAAAGCCCACAGGCAACACCTGATGGGCTTTCTCGATTTCTCAATTTTTATTGCAAGCGGTTACCAATATTCTGCGCGAGCCAAAGCTTCAACACAGCTCGACTGTTCACTTGTTACTTTAATCTCTCCACCAACCAGCGATTGAGCGATCCAGCCATGAGGGTAGCTCAACTCAAATGGTGCTGGGATCTGTTCAGTAGTGATTTGTTCAAAGCCGACTTTTGAATAGTAGCTAGGATCACCATACGTCACTGCAAGTTCGATACCCTGTTCTTTTAGGTTCTCTAAGCCGAAGTTAATCAGCTTTTGACCTATCCCACGCTTTTGAACCTGTGTGCTCACCGCCACTGGTGAAAGTAAATATGCCTTGGTTTCATCGTTAAATGAAAGCGGCGTAAAGATAATCGCGCCTACAATAGTGCTATCTACATCCAACTCACTAGAATCGTCTTCAGCAACAAAGCAAAGTAGCTCTGTTGGATCTGTGGTCATCAAAAGATCGTTGGCAAGCTTACCCACTGTTTTACCTTCGTTCTCGCCTTCTGAATCAGTAAAGGTTTGAGTAAAAAGTTGAGTGATCGTTTCGATCTCGCTTGAATCATATTGTCTAAATTTCATGGTGTTCTTCACTTACTGTACTTTCTTCAACACAAAAAAGTGATAATCAAAATCACGCTTAGCAAAGCTTGGGGAATCTTCCGAGAGTTCACTCTTAAGCCTGCTGTTATTGAAGAATTGTTTAATTTCATTGTCGCAATCTGCGAGCGCTTTTGAATTGGGCATGGTTGCTTTCAAAGCTTCAACTTGCTTTTGTAAAGGCTGATAATAGGCAAGCCAGCCTTCATCGCTCATCGTAAAGTCACCCAAGATTTGGTAACCCGCCGCCTTTGCATGCTTGATACGCTCAGCGACTGTGGTCATATCTGGGTACTCTTTCTGCCAGAACGCTTTGATTGATTCACTTGGGTTCTCGGTGTTCCAGACCAAATCATTCATAACCAAGATGCCATCATCGGTAAGTAGCTTCCTCCACTGCTTAAGTGCCTTCTGGACACCCATAATGTAAGCGCTACCTTCTGACCAGATTAGGTCGAACGATTTAGCTTCAAACGGTAAATCGATCATGCTTGCGCACACGGTTTGAACATTACTTTCTAAGCCAGATGCTTGCGCTTGCTGAGTTAGAATATCCAAACTCGGTTGATCATTGTCGACCGCAATAATGTGTACATCAGTTTGGTGCTTTTTGATGGCTTTCGCTAACACATTGGTCGCGATGCCTTTGCCACAACCAATCTCGAGTACGCGCTTAGGTGAAATCGGAACTTGTGCTAATGCTGCTAAGGTATCTTCAGCCGTTCCCGGCCCTAATCGTTCTAACCCTTCGAAGATAGCGCCAAAATCCGCCATGTATTGATCATGTTCATTCATGTCTTTCGATAACCACTTCAATCGCAGCGCTTGTTTCTCATCAAAACCCTGCTTCATTAACCAATCGAGGTGTGCATCTGGTGCAAGCTTATCCATCGACTCATGCCACTCTTCTAAACCACCTTCACCTAGCATTGCCGCTAGTAAGTCGCGTGATCGTTGCTTTTGAGCGAGCTCTTCGTCCAACTGCTTAAGGCGATTTTCCAGTAAGCCGCGCTCTATCTTTGCATCTAGACAAGCTTGGCACTCTTTGAGCGTCAACCCACCCGCTTGCAACTGCTGCAACAAGCGAACACGCTGCAGATCCTTTTCAGAATACAGGCGGTACCCATTGCTCTGGCGTTGAGCATCAATCAAACCTAGCTTGCCGTAATACAACAATGTCGAGCGACTCAGTCCAACTAACTCGGCCAGTTCAGAGATACGATACATGCACTTCCCCTCTCATTTCGGTAGCAAAGATAAACTATGAAGCTGTAGTCAGGTCAACAGCCCATTAAACATTTTTATTATCTTGTCCTTGTTGAACTTCAAATTGGTAAAGCTCTCTGAGCGTGTCTTTTAACCATAGAACGATGGGGTTGTAAGCATTGCGCTTGTGCCAAATCATGGTGAACGGGATCAGCAGTTTTTTGATATGTTCTTCATCTAAAGGGATAGGTAAACAGGTAAGATTTGGGTGAAGCTGTTCTACGTAACGTCGGCAGTAATTAGGCGCAACAGTAGTCATGGTGTGGTTTGACTGAGCTGTCATAAATAATGACTGCTCAAAGCCAGCTAAAGTCAGTACGATATTACGGTCTAGTTGTAGGTCAGTAAGCACTTCATCTAATGCCCATGTTTCGCTTTTCTCCCACACAATATTGATGTGAGGATATTTAAGGAAAGCCTCAAGATTCCACTCTTCTTGTAAAGCTGGGTGATCTTTTCTCAGGTACACCACAGGCAAGTCGTGGAACAGAACCTCAAAGTCTATGAAATAGGGTAAAGCGTCTAAAGATTCTTTCGAACGCGGGTGGCTTTCTCGCCCAGAAAACCCAATATCAGATTCCCCACGAACAATGGCATCAATCGAATCATAATCCCAATTACGCATTTTGATTTTCGCGTCTGGGTAGCGTTGATACACGCTTTGCGTCAGCTCATTGAGCATGATTAGCGACAGAGGAGATTCTGCTTCTAGATTCAAGCGCAGATCTTTAGGCGCATCGTCGCCACGAGTCGTCAATATTTGGCTACCGATCTGCAACCAGTCTTGAAGATCTTTCACCATGCTCAGCGCAAGTGGCGTTGGTGTTAAACCTCTTGGTGTCTTTACAAATAAAGGATCATCAAACCAATCTCGAAGTTTAGTAAGTGATTTGCTCACCGTTGACGGCGTGACGTTGAGCTTTTTGGCAGCTTTCGAAACACTCTGTTCCTGCAGCAGCAATTGCAGAGTGAACAACAGATTTAGATCAAGACGAGCTAGTGGCTTCTTCATAATCACTTTTAACTTGGGAAGGACCTACCCATAGTATTAGAGCAATACTGATAACTCCACCAGCAGCTAGTATAAATACCAACATATTCAATGCACTTAGCCCGATAACACCCATCAACCAGATAAACAATGCCGACGTGCACACCTGAGAAACGCCCAATATAGAACTCGCGACACCTGCTCGTTGTGAATAGCAGCTCAATGCTTGGCTCATCGCAACACCAAAACCTAGTGAGAAACCACCACACACAAAAGCAAAACCCAACAACGTGACGTAATGGCCTAAGCCACCTTCAATCGACACAAGTAACAAAATTGCGGCAACAACGAAGCAGACTTGTGAAGTCAGCATGAGGTTCTTTTGCTTAAACAGATTCAAAGCAAACGGGGCTGAGAAGGAAACCAACATGCTCACCAAAGCGGTGAGTGCCATGGTGTAAGAGTACTGACCTCGGTCGAAACCAAGCTCTGTCATGATCAGCATTGGAGACACATTCACGTAAGTCAAAATCGCCGTCACACCTAAGCTAGTCATAATCACACGGCTTATAAACAACGGGTCTTTGAACGTTTCGGTTGAAGTTGATTGAGATGTCTCAGATAAAGAAACTTTCGCTAATACCGACTTTGTAACCTTAGGTTTAGTCTCTTTTAGCACGAACACCGACAACAAACACACCACCACACCCATGCTCGCCATGGTCGTGAACAAACTCGGCCACGGGTAAACCGTCATGATTAAGTGGCCAATCACAGGCGCAAGTACTGGTACGATGCAGGTAATGCCATTCATCATCGACAACACCTTAGCGCGTTTTTGATCGTCTAACACATCTCGCAATATGGCGAATGCCACCACGTAACAAGACCCCGCGCCAACACCTTGGAAAAAACGTACCGCAAGAAACGGTTCCGCACTAGTGACGATTCCGCCTAACATCGAAGAGATCGCAAAGACAATCGCACCGAAAGTCGCGACAGGCTTTCTTCCTACACTGTCGGCAAATTTACCCGCAAACAACATCGTAGTTGCCATGCCCGCGAGATAGATGGAGAACGCGACATGAAGCTGCGCCTCAGAGGCATTTAAGTCCGCTGCAATTTGAGGTAAGCCAACCAGATACAAATCAATGGCTGTTGGATACAAGAGAACAAGCGCAAAACTACAAAACAGAAAACGATACATAACACCCCCACATAATTGGTGTGAGGATAATAAGAGCGAAACGCCAAACTACCGAGTGGCTTCTGCGACAACGGATCTTTCCATTTACGACAAACCATCAGTATGTGGAAAAGGCGATAGACAAGAATTAACGAAATAAGCAAGGTTTTGACTCAATTCAGCTGAAATTAAGACACCGATTTATCAGCTATAAACCGCAGACTATTAAGCAGCGAACAATTTCTAAAAGTTATCAGAACGATAAATAAAATCACCACATGAATGCTTAAATTAACCACTCATATCCACCACAAATCCATACTTAAATTTTTTAGAAAAATTCAAAAATTATTAGAATTTAACCCCTAACTTTACTGAGTAATTTGTTAGTCTTGGCAACAAATATTTACAATCCAACTAAAAATTATTTGGATACTTCGAGGTTGTTTTCTTGAATATGAAATTATTCGGCAGTTCCCTAATCCTTTCAGGGACTGCATTAGGTGCAGGCATGCTGGCCATTCCGATGGTATTGGCTCAATTTGGTTTCATGATCAGCTCAGTACTGATGCTACTTATCTTTATCGGCACCACCTACTCTGCGCTTCTACTAGCGGAAGCGTGTACAAAAACGAAAGACAACAGTGGCATGAGCAGCGTTGCTTACTTAACGCTTGGCAGTAAAGGTAAACACTTTATCAATGCACTCTTTTACCTGTTGCTGGTATGCATGCTGATCGCTTATATCTTGGGTGTCGGTGACATCATTCACAAGCTACTGCTCGACGTTGGCGTCGATGTGTCTACATCGGTTGCCTATACCATTTTCAGCCTATTGATGGGTGTGATTGTGGTGGCGGGTAAATCGTATATCGACAAATTGAATCGCGGTTTATTCATAATGATGGTGGTGATGCTCTTTATCGTTATCGCCTCTTTATTTAGCAATATTCGCCTTGATTACCTGACTCAAGCCAGCAAATACACGGCTAATGATGTAGTACAGTACAGCGCAGTTATCTTTACCAGTTTTGCCTCTATGGTAGTTATCCCGTCACTGGTTATCTACAACCGTGAAGCGACTCAAAAGCAGATCCGCAATATGATTCTGTTAGGTTCAGTGATCCCGCTAGTGTGCTACCTCACTTGGTTGTTCGCTATTATCGGTAACCTTGGCACAGACGCGATCAGTCAGTTCCACAATATCTCTGAGTTGATCTCTGCGTTCAGCGGCCAATCTGCTTGGTTGAAAGTGGTGATTGCTCTGTTCTCTGCTCTGGCCTTGGTGACTTCTTTCCTCGGCGTGTCGATGGCGCTTTACGACCAAAACAAAGATGTCGTCACCAACAACAAAGCGTTGGCTTATGCGTTGACCTTCATCTTACCTTTGGCATTAGCAGAGCTGTTCGCTAGCCAGTTTGTCAGCATGCTGGATTACGCAGGGATGGTATTGGTGTTCCTAGCTATCTGGGGACCACTTGCAATGGTGGTTAAGGTGCGTAGACCTGACTTCCCTCACCTACAAACCGAAGGCAGCTATACTGCAGCCGGTGGCGACACGGCACTAATGGCAACATTCGGCTTTGGGGCTTTGATTTTCGTATCTTGGTTTATGGGGTAAATCATCACTCGGTCATAGACCTAAAAAGATACCAAGAAGAGCAGCGTTGGCTGCTCTTTTTTTATGCCTAATTTCCTTACCCACATTATTCCTCCACCCTTCTCGACAGACATCGCCTGATACCTTCAAAGAACGTATTTAGAAACAATAATTTAGATAAGAAACTCGTCATATCTAGATCTCAGCATCAGCTCAAAACACCATGCTCTATGATCATATAAAGTAACTCCATTGCTGATACATCTGATAATTAGATCACAAAACAACCTTAATGGTATTGTATTGGTACTATAATTTAAAATACCATCATTGCGTACCCTACAGTACTAAAGGACATAATAATGAAATCGACTAACTTCAAACTGTCTTCAATGATGTTCATTGAATGGTTTATCTGGGGAGCATGGTTTGTTCCCTTATGGCAAATACTCAATACCAATGGCTTTACCCCGACTGAGATCGCATGGTCTTATGCATGTACTGCAATCGCAGCGATCATTTCACCGATCCTAGTTGGATCAATCACCGACCGTTTCTTCGCAGCGCAGAAAGTACTTTCAGTGATGTTGATAGCGGGTGCAGGTTTGATGTACTTAGCGGCTCAACAAACCGAGTTTGCCACCTTCTTCCCAATCCTTTTGCTTTACTCGTTAACTTACATGCCGACGATTGCACTGACCAACAGCATTGCTTTCTCTAACGTAGAAGACGTAGAACGTGACTTCCCGCGTATCCGTGTAATGGGCACCATCGGCTGGATCGCTTCTGGTATTGCGATTGGTTTCTTACCAGGTTGGTTGGGTTACGGCGATATTTCATCAAGCAATATCCCTCTGATCCTGACTGCTTTAGCTTCTTTAGCTCTGGGGATCTTCGCGTTAACACTGCCAGACACACCACCAAAAAGTACCGGTAAACTTAGCCTAAAAGTGATGCTTGGCCTTGATGCTCTCGTGTTGCTGAAAGACAAAAACTTCCTAGCATTCTTCGTTTGTTCTTTCATGTTCAGCATGCCATTGGCGTTCTACTACATCTTCGCAAACGGCTACTTAACCGAAGTCGGCATGAGCAACGCAACTGGCTGGATGACGCTGGGTCAGTTCTCTGAAATCTTCTTCATGTTGGCATTACCTTTCTTCACCAAACGATTTGGTATTAAGAAGGTACTGTTACTTGGTCTCTTTACGGCAGCAGTTCGTTACGGTTTCTTCGTCTACGGTAGCGCAGACACTTGGTACCTATACTCACTGCTGTTCGCAGGCATCCTCTTGCACGGCGTGAGCTACGACTTCTACTTCGTAACGGCTTACATCTACGTCGACAAAAAAGCACCTGCTCACATGCGTACCGCAGCGCAAGGCCTTATCACATTGGGTTGCCAAGGTATCGGCAGCTTGCTGGGTTACCGCTTAGGTGGCGTATTAATGGAGAAGATGTTTGCTTACGACGAACCGCAGAATGGACTCACGTTTGATTGGTCCGGCATGTGGGGCTTCGGTGCCATCATGATCGCCATCATCCTCGTGATCTTCATGTACTTCTTCCGTGCACCAAACGGCGAAATCAAAGAGATTAAAATCGACAAAAAATCAGATGGAAACCCATCAGAGCAGGCTCAAGTAGAAAAAGCTCAAGCGTAACTTTATACCTGCTCAGTCTTCTCTCTAGCCTTATTTTTTAGCTAAAGGCTGAGCAGTTTTTAAATAACCTATTTTTGGTGAAGTAAGATGAACATTTCAAAACAAGACAGAATTTTAGGCACTTTTTATGGTCAAGCACTGGGTGATTCAATGGGAATGCCATCAGAGCTTTGGCCAAGAAGCCGAGTAAAAGCACACTTTGGTTGGATTGACTCTTTCCTACCGGGGCCTGCTGAAAACAACGCCGCTTGTTATTTCGATGCTTGCCAATTCACGGATGACACCTCAATGGCGCTGGCTCTTGCTGACGCTATCATCGAATGCGACGGTGAGATCTCACCAGAGATCATTGCTCGCAACGTATTAAGCTGGGCTGAAGGCTTCGACGCATTCAACAAAAACATTTTCGGCCCTAGCTCAAAAGCGGCGATGCGTGCAATTAAAGAAGGCACTTCAATTGATGAGCTTGAAAACAACGGTGTGACTAACGGTGCTGCGATGCGTGTATCGCCAATGGGCTGCCTAGTTCCTACCACCAGCTTAGACACCTTCATCGATCAAGTCGCACTGGCTTCAAGCCCAACACACAAATCAGATGTCGCAATAGCGGGTGCGGTTGCGATTGCTTGGTCGGTATCAAAAGCGATTGAAGGACATAGTTGGAGCGAAATTAAAGATCAATTACCTGCGATCGCCAACGCAGCACAAACCAAGAACATCACCACATTCAGTGCCTCAATGGGCGCGCGTATTGAACTTGCTTTGATGGTTGCTTCAGAAAGCAGTGGCATCGAAGAGCGTATGGAAAAAGTCTACAACTTAGTCGGTGCTGGCGTGAGCACAATTGAATCGGTACCAGCAGCTATTGCGATGGTTGAATTGGCGCAAACCGATCCAAACCGCTGTGCGATCCTGTGTGCTAACTTAGGTGGTGATACCGACACGATTGGTGCGATGGCAACCGCAATTTGTGGGGCTCTGAATGGCATTCAATCTATCGATGTCGATCTAAAAAAACAGCTTGATGATGAAAACCAACTCGACTTTGCAGGTTACGCAGCCACCTTCCTGCGTCTAAGAGAAATTAAGGAGCAAGGGTATGCCTCATAGTTCTTTGATTACACTGATTCCAACCCTCAAGAATCAACGACAGTTGTGTCTGATTGGCGCGGCTGTGGTCGATATCGTGACTGAAACACCTGCCCTACCGAAACGTGGCACCGATGTAGAACTGACCGAAAAAGGCATTCATGTCGGCGGTTGCGCTCTAAATATCGCGATTGCTCTGAAAAAGCTGGGCGTTGAATCAATCAATGCCTTACCAATTGGTCAAGGTAAATGGGCTGACATCATCACCATAGCAATGGCTGAAAAAGGCCTAACAAGTCACCTACAAGATCCAAGTGGCGACAATGGCTGGTGCTTAGCGCTCGTTGAGCCAGACGGTGAACGTACCTTCTTGTCTGTTAGCGGTGTCGAGAACAACTGGAACCAACAAGCACTTGATCAGTTAAATCTGCAAGACGATGCAATTATCTACCTCTCTGGTTATCAGTTGTCTTCGGGTTGTGGTGAAGAGCTCGTTAGCTGGCTAGAAACATTGCCCAACAGCATTGAGCTGTTCATCGATTTTGGCCCTCGTATTGGTGATATTCCAAAGCCACTGTTTGATCGCCTAATCAAGCTGAAACCAACGGTGTCTTTGAATCGCCAAGAAGCTGAAGTTCTGGGTATGCGAGATATCAACACCTTCGTTGAGCAATGGCATAACACTTATCACTGCCCGCTGATTTTGCGCATCGACAGTGATGGTGCTTTGTTCGCCACTCATGACGGCTACGGAAACGTTGCGCCATTTAAAGCTACAGTGGTTGATACTATTGGCGCAGGTGACACCCATGCAGGAGGCGTATTAGCAGGCTTAGCTTCTGGCTGGGAACTGCCCGATGCAATCTTGTTAGGCAATGCCGTGGCATCTTACGTGGTGAGCCATGTAGGTGGCGACTGTGCCCCAAGCGTGGACGAGATTACTCGCTACCTTAACCAATACTAATCCTTGCTAACTCATGAACACACTAGGCTCAGTATTACTGGGCCTTTTTGTTACGCCTGTCTTTTTTACCTATCTTTTTGGCCTTTCTCCCATGATTAATTTTTCTGCTTTGAACCGCTTTTCAATTGCAAATAACAAAGCAACAAGAATTCTGCTCGCTAGCTGTGGAATCAACCTGTGCATTGGTGTTCTCTATACTTGGAGTGTATTCAAAAACTCGCTTTTAGAACTCGGTTGGAACAACACTCAAGCCTCTATGCCTTACACAATCACCATCATCACTCTGTCATTGGCACTGCTCATTGCTGGTCGTATTCAAGATAAGATAGGCCCACAAAAAGTATTGATGGTGGGTTCTTTGATGGCGGGCGCAGGCATGATCTTAGCGAGCCTATCTTTGACGCCATGGAACCTGAATGTGAGTTTTGGTTTGGTCACGGGTGCAGGAATTGGCTTCGCTTACGCATGTTTGAACCCAACGGCAATGAAGTGGTTTCACTCTTCTCAGAAAGGCATGGTCAATGGGTTACTCGCCACGGCATTTGGCCTTGCGGCTATCTACTTGGCCCCGCTTACTAGCTACCTAATATCCGTCGTTGGATTGGAACAAAGCCTTCGCATACTTGGGACTGGGCTCATCGTCATTGCTTTCCCACTGGCTTATTCGATCAAGAACCCTCCAGCAGGGTATGAGCCGAAAGCCAATTCAGAAAAACCTGATTCCTCAAATCCTAAACCGCCTCCCGCTCGAAATTATATATGGAAAGAGATGCTCGCCACCAAGCAGTTCTACCTGTTGTGGTTCACTTACGCCTTCGGTGCTGCCGCTGGCTTGATGATCATCGCCAACATCACCTCGATTGCTGCTGAGCAAGCCAATATCTTAGAAGGCGCTTATTTGATTGTGACCTTATCGATATTCAACTCAGCAGGTCGATTAGTCTCTGGGTTATTGAGCGATAAGATTGGCGCATTAAAAACGTTGGCGATCGCGCTTGGGCTACAAACCATCAATATGCTGCTGTTCAGCCAGTTTGTTTCTAGCCCGACTCTAATGGTTGGCGCGGCATTGGCAGGCATTGGATATGGCACCTTGTTAGCAGTGTTTCCTTCAATCATGGCGGACTTATACGGCCTGAAAAACTTTGGCGCCAACTACGGAGTGCTTTATACCGCTTGGGGCATTGGTGGCTTTATCGGCCCTATCCTTGCAGCAATCTCCGTCGATTGGTACGGCAGTTACTCAATAGCCTATTTGATCTGTGCTGTGTTAGTGAGTATCGCGACAGTCCTAACCTTCAAAGTAAAACCCATTTCAACAGAGCCTAGTAGCGATACAGAGTTAGCCCCACATTACCAACCAGAACGTTCAAGCTAACTGGATAAAACCTCTGAGTGGTGGAATCTTTGTTTCGCCCTCAGATTTCACATTTCTATTAAGTGTGGGCTGAGACTTCGGGTATACTTCAGTTAAATATAAAAGCTAAAACAGACATTTATGAGCGCTTATCAACCACTGCTTACCCTGATTCAAGAACGAATCGAACAGAAAGATAAATCACCCTTATATCTGAAGATTGCCGATTCAGTGAAGCTGGCGACTGAGCAACAGATGCTCAAAGGTGGAGACTTCATTCCTACCGAGCGTGAGTTCAGTGACAAGCTTGGTGTGTCTCGTATCACCGTTCGTAAAGCGTTGGATATATTAGATAAAGAAGGCGTGATTGTTCGCTCTCGTGGTTTGGGTACCATGATCAGTGAGACCGTTGAGTACTCCAGTAAAGAAGCGACAGGCTTCTCTCAACAAGTCGTTCTGAAAGGCAAAAAACCCGACACGTTATGGATTAAGAAAGACGTGATTGCGTGCTCTTCTGAAATAGCCAAGATGCTTAAAATAGCCGAGAACGATCAAGTCTTTCTATTGAAGCGCGTTCGTTACATCGACGAGCAAGCGGTATCTATTGAAGAGTCTTACGTTCCTGCGCATCTTATCCACGACCCTGACGAGATCCAGCTGTCGCTTTACGACTACTTCCGCAGCCAAGATATCTCACCGACAAAAACTCAAAGCCGAGTGTCCGCTAAGATGCCAACGGAAGAGTTTCTAGAGAAACTCAACATCGATGAAACGGTGCCAGTGCTGCTTATCGAGCAAACCGCTTACGATAAAAAAGGTGTGCCGATTGAATACAGTATCAACCGCTGCCGTGGTGATATGTATGTGTTCGTGAGCGAAGACTAGCTTCTAGCTTCAAAAATGACAGCAGATACAAAAAGCCCGTTAGTCTTACTCGAATTAGCAATCGTAACTAATTAACAGTAGGACTAACGGGCTTTTTCGTTTTCTTATTATCATTGCCGAAAACTATAAGTACTTACTTGGTCAAATTGCCAAGCAACTGCTCACACTGTGCTTTTAGCGATTTAAGCTCATCTTCATTCATCTTAGAAAGACAAAGCATTTCTACTGGCACGGTCTGCGCTTGTTCTTTGAGCTCTACCCCTGCAGGTGTCAACGTGATAACTCGAACTCGCTCATCTTCAATACTGCGAGTTCTAAGCACATAACCTTTCGCCTCCAGTCGCTTGAGTAGTGGCGTCAAGGTGCCTGAATCTAAATGCGTTTTTGCGCCTAGCGCTTTGACATTTATCTCTTTTTCTTCCCAAAGCACCATCATCACAATGTATTGCAAGTAAGTAAGATCAAGTGCTTTCAGCAAAGGTTGATACGCTCTACTCATTGCATTCGATGCACTATACAGCGCGAAACACACCTGATTATCCAGCTTTAGATAGTCATCTTGGTCGCTCATGATCGCCTCACCAATAATTTAAATTGTGCACAATATACTTGCGCGCTCAAATTTTATCAATTAAGCTAGCTTTAAAATTAAGTTGCACACAATTTAATTGTACAAAATCATAATTAAGGACTAAAACAATGACAACACTCTACACAACTTCTGCAACAGCAACGGCGGGTCGTAACGGCCAAGTTTCTACTGATGACAATCTGCTTTCAGTGGCGTTGAGCTACCCTAAAGAAATGGGCGGAACAGGTGAAGCGACCAACCCTGAGCAACTGTTTGCTGCGGGCTACTCTGCGTGTTTCTCAAATGCTCTACTTCACGTTGCGAAAGAGATGAAAATTAAAATCGTATCGGCGCCAACCACTGCAACAGTGGGTATCGGACCAAATGAAAACGGTGGCTTTGCTTTAACTGTTGCTCTATCGATTGAACTGGATCTAGAGCAAGAACAAGCTGTGACGCTTGTGAAAACGGCGCACCAAGTTTGCCCTTACTCAAACGCGGTTCGTGGCAACATTGATGTGAAATTGTCGGTTAACGGACAAGCGCTTTAGTTTCAAAGTTAAACCAGAAAGATACGCTTATAGAGATGTCAGTAGACGCCTAAAATTGAGCCTTATCCCTAAGTTACTTTGCTTTGAGCGAGTAACTTGGGGATTGTTCATTAGTTAATAGCGAACAAGCTTTACCAAAACAAATCGATACTCAGATCCCGCAACGTCGGATTGGCAGACACCGTAACGCCAGATTGGCAGACACCGAAAATAGATATCGATATATTGCGATATCTTAGTTTCAAGGGTATATTTCACTTAAATCAGAAATAGCAGTCAAACACCATGTCAGACGTGAACGAAATTTTAAAATCCATCAACAACCCTGTACGCCGAGATATTCTTCATTGGCTTAAGTCGCCTCAAGAGCACTTTAACCTAGAGAAACAACTCGTTGATACCGATGTTGAGGGGGTGTGCGTTAGCATTATTCAGGAGAAGAGTGGCTTATCTCAATCTACCGTTTCTTCTTACCTCTCGAACCTGCAGCGTGCGAAGTTAGTGACATCAAAACGCATTGGCTCGTGGACTTACTACAAGCGTAATGACGAATACATCGAGAAATTCCTGAAGGCGCTGTCTGATTCCCTGTAGTTGAAAAGAACAAAAATCAACAGAACAGCAGTTAGATAGCAAGATGAAAACTGGATGGAATCACGCCATCCTTTATGACGAATATCATTTTTAAAAATCAACATATCGAGATTTTTAGATATCTAGTTATCGCACTATTCAATAATAATGATGCCGATACTAAAAATGCAGCGGAGCCGACAAACATGAACAAGTCTATTCAATCCTTTGACCCAAGTAATGGTGAACTCCTTGGCGAGGTAAACCAAACTTCGGCTGAAGAAGTAACTCAAACCATCCACAAAGCAAAAGCAGCACAAAAAGCATGGCGCAAACTTTCGATGAACGAGCGAGTGCTGACCATTATCAAAGCCTATCAACAACTGGATAAGTACGAAGAGTCCCTCTCACAGTTGCTTGCTCGTGAAATGGGTAAAGACATTCGCCGTGCGACCGGAGAAGCAACCGGTGCGATCTACATGGGTCAGCACTATGCAGAAGATGCTCAGCGTGCACTCAACACTCGAAAATTACCCGGCTCAACAGAACTTCAATACCGTCCACTAGGTGTTGTCGGAGTTATATCTCCTTGGAACTACCCGGTGATGATGGCAAACAACCTCATTGTGCCAGCACTGGTCGCCGGCAATAGCGTGATTCTAAAACCTTCAGAAGAGACCCCTCTCATCGCTGAAGCATTCTTTGGTGAACTGCAAAAGTACTTACCAGAGCAGCTTTGAGAACTCAGGGCAAATGTGTACTTCGATTGAACGTATCTATGTTGATGATCGTATCGCTGAAAAATTTGAACAACGTGTCACCGAGATCGCCAACATGTACCAGATTGGCCCGTGGGATATGCCGAACGTCAATATCGGGCCAATCATCAATGCGACACAACACGCTAAGATTGTCGACCAGCTAAAAGACGCAAAACAGAAAGGAGCCACTTTTCTTTTAGGCGGTTCTGAGCAACCCGAGCGTTATATCCGCCCTACAGTAATCACCGGAATGACAGCAGAAATGAAACTGGAAACAGAAGAGACTTTCGGTCCAGTTGTCGCGATCAGTCGCTATTCCAACATTGAAGATGCGATTGAGCGAGCCAACGCCAGTGAGTACGGCCTAGGTGCTGTGGTCTTTGGAAACCAAGGCGTCAATGACGTTGCTGACGAACTTGATGCTGGCATGGTTGGCATTAATCAAGGACAAGGCGGCAGTGGTGATGCTCCATGGGTTGGTGCGAAACAGAGTGGCCTTGGTTACCACGGCTCGGTTGACGGGCACCGTCAGTTTGCACAAGTAAAAGTGGTTTCAAGATAGAGGTTGATGATGAATAACAATGAGAATTTTTATGTCGTTCGACGCGAGTCAGGTACCAGGGTTCCCGCATGAGTTGCAAAGTTGTTAAAAGCACTTAAGTGCCAAACAAAACTCTCTCTCGGAACTCTGTATTTAACGCGCATTTCAATTGTCGCCGTTTTAAGGTCCCTTTCATCTCTACAAGCTTGATAAAGTTCATGCACATTTGACGAATTCGGGACAGGTTTTCGGATGCGTGCTTGTAGGTGATTCGGCTGTCATCTTCATTCATTACGGCGTCCAACCACCAGTGCATACTTTCAACACCCCAGTGACCTCGGCATAATTTACCAAATTCTTCTGCTTTCATGTCCTTAGAAGAAATGAAGTATCTAACCCCTAAACTACCTGAAGGCTCACCATTTTTTTGTTGATAAGTCGTTGCTATACATAAGCTTGTCAACCCTTTCCATTTAGAGGCGAAGTCTCCAAACTTATCAGTAAACGGAACAACAATATAACTTCTTAATATCTTACGTCCTCGTTGACCAATTTCTTCTTGTTCAAAAGAATCACTCGCATAGCGGTTTAATTGTTCTAACGAAAAGTGTTCAGTAAAAACCTTATGAAGACTTGGTTGATTATCTTTTACTGACATTAAATAGTCACCTTTACGTGCAACTATCAATTCTGCAATTGAACGCTGACAGCCCATAGCATCAACGCTAATGACCCGACCTTTAACTTTAATTAATTTGAGCAGCTCGGGGATGGTCGTAATTTCATTCGATTTCGAGCTCGTTTTTAGTTGCCCTAAAACTAGACCAGTATCAACAGAATAAGCATTGACCATATGCGTTAGGCATTTCTTCTTGCTGTGATCATACGTGCCTTTCAAGGACTTTCCATCAATAGCTATATGGTTGGTTTCTAATGATTTTTCATATTGAATATCGTTACACCATCGAGTAAAGCAAAGAGAAAATTCATCGGGGTCAACCAATCCAACAATGCGAGCCGTTGTATCTTGACTTGGAATACCTGACAAATAAGGACTGAACTTTCTAAACCATTCTAAGTTCTCTTCCCCAAACGCTTCTATCTCATCCCAGGTTTTCATTCCACACAACATGGCAGTCACTACTTGGAACATCACTTCGAAGAAATTATAAGTGATTTTTCGCTCCTGGCGACTATCACTCAATATGTTAAAATGGTCTTTGAATTCGTCGTAATTCATCTTTTCAATCTCATTCTGTTATCTAAACAGTATAAGATCACGTCAGATCACCACATTCAACCTATTATTTGAAATTTCACCCCAAAAACTTGAGAAACACTGCGAAAATAACATGCGGGAACCCTGAGTCAGGTACCCAGCGCAGTGACCTTCCTGTTTGGGCACCAAAATCTGCAAACCCATTTGCACTTGATAAGAACGTTAACGCGGTATCACGCGTTGAAGTAGACAAGGTTCCCGGTGCATTCCAGTTGCGAGATGTGCTGCTTCCCGAAGAAGTTCAGCGCATACTGGATGAAGCCAACAAGCTTGGATTTACGGAAGATGCTGCCGTGTCTCTACCAAGAGAAGTTCGCCATAATCAGAATCTCAACTTGATCGCAGATACTGAAACTCTCGACGTTATTTGGAAGCGTTGCCAAGATCAATTCATCGATAAGTACAATCACTTTGCTGGTGTAAAACCTCTAGGCATTAACGGTCGTTTCCGCTTTTATCGTTACGATAAAGGGGATTTCTTTAAGATGCACACCGATGGATCATGGCCTGGCAGTCAGGTGGTGAATGAACAGTTAGTCGATGACGCATTTGGTGACCGCTGGAGCATGTACACCTTCTTGATTCTATTGAGTGATGACTTCGTTGGTGGCGAAACCCAATTTATGGTTAACCGTAATGACCCGAGTAAGCCTGCTCGTCGTCAAGGGCATCATCAGGAGAACGCGAATATAGAATCGGTTAGAACACCAAGCGGCAGCGTGCTTTGTTTCCCTCACGGTACGCACCCCGCCCATTGTATTCACGGTTCTGCGCCGATACTTTCTGGGACGAAATACATTATTCGCACAGATGTACTATTCGAGCTCTAAGCGACTCTACTGGTCGTTTCAACCCTTAAAAAAATGTCCCGCACTAGGCGGGACATTTTTATATAAGATGGAAAACTTCTAACTCATGAATGTTAACTCTTAAACGTATTCGAAAGCTCTTTCAGTGATGTTGCCAGTTCAGCTTGCTCTTTAGCTGTTGCGGCAATTTGCGTTGCACCCGTCGTAGATTCTGTCGACTTCTGCTCTACCGCCACAACGTTCTGAGCGATATCCTGAGTGACGACCGCTTGCTCTTCGGTCGCAGTTGCGATCTGCTCTGTCATGCTGAATATTTCGCTCACAGCACCTGAAATATCTTGCAGCGTCTGTTCTACTCCTCGTGAATCTTCAACCGCTCTTGAAGACATCTTCTTGCTGTTATCAATCACGTTAAACGCGGTTTGCACGTCTGATTGTAGAGAGCTAATGAAGCCTTCAATTTCCAAAGTAGACTCTTGAGTACGTTGTGCCAGAGTACGAACTTCATCGGCAACGACGGCAAAGCCACGACCTTGTTCACCCGCACGAGCCGCTTCGATCGCCGCGTTTAGTGCGAGTAAGTTGGTTTGGTCAGCAACCGACTTAATCACATCAATCACGCTGTTAATGTTATTGCTACTTTCGTGTAGATGAGTGATTTTTTCAGCGAGGCCGTTAATCTCAGAAGCCAAGGTCTCAATCGATTGGTAAGAGTGCTGAACCGTGCTCAAGCCTGCTTGTGATTGTTCGTCAGCCAGTTTAGCTGAACTTGCTGTTTGCTGTGTTTTAGCCGCAACTTCGCTCACCGTTGCCGAAAGCTCTTCTGTCGCTGTTGCAATCAAGCCGATTTGGTCTTGCTGCTCAACCAAAGTATTAGAGTTATATTGGCAAGTTTGCGCAGTCTCTTCGGCTGCTGAAGCGAGTGTTAGGCTAGATTGAGACAAGCTATCAATAACCCCAGAGAACTTCTCCAGTGTTTCATTAAGCGATGACGAAACTTGACCCAATTCGCTGTTACCTTCGTAAGTCGCACGAACGGTTAGATCATTGTCATGACGGACTTTAGAAAGTACACGCGTTAGATCTTTAACTCGAGTTGTTAAATCTGTAATGGCTTTAAAGCTAATAAAGGTCGCAAACAGGGTGATCACAACAAACATAGTGATACTGCCCATCATTGCTGATTGAGCTTGCTGAGTTTTCTGATCAGTCAATGCAATAAGAGAGTCTGCCAGTTGGTTCTCTGTCTTTTTCAGCTGAACAATGCGCGCCGTTGATTGCGCGAACCAGTACACAGGGTCGACATCAAATCCGCTCATTTTCGATTCAGCCACATCACGAAGCTTCTCGACTTCCGCGACCGAGCGATCATTCAATTGTTGTTCAAAAAAGCGAACATTGTCTGGGTTACCCAGTACTTCAAAGTTCGAGAAATAGGTATTTTGCTCGGTCACCAAAGAGATGAATTTAACCAGCATACCTGGGCCAAATTCATTTTTGGAAAAAGTGTTGTTAAGGACCGCACGTTCGATACCCGCACGCTCTTTACCTTGAAGGAAGTTATAATAAGCGATGGTTTCAGTCGTGATGGTGGCGTCAGAACTTAGCTCAGCGATCAAGGCTGATACGCTAAGTAGCTTTGCGTTAAGTTTGGTGTAGTAACCCAAAGCTTCAGAAAGCGGGATCGACTGAGAATCGACGCGATTACGAATTGAAGTAATTTGATTGAGGCTTTGGCTGATTTCAGTATTCAGACGAGAGATCTGCGGCAAGTCGATTTCTGCAGACTGCCAGTATTCGGTTCTCTGATTGCGTCTGTTATCCGCACTGGTTCTTTGTGCTCGTAGCTCACTAACAAACTTAGTACCCTGTGAGCCGATAAAACCAGCCGTCATTCCGCGCTCTTTCTGCAACTCATGCACCAATTCACTGTATACAACCGACAAGCGTGTCAGTTGATTCAATGAAGACATTTCACTGGTGGTTTCTACGCCTTTGGATATCGCAGAAACACTAAGCCATAAAAACCCTAAGATCGGTAAAGTAAGCAAAGCGATGATTTTTTGCTTAAAAGACATATCGGTTAAATTCATTTTTATTTCCCTAGCAGCTAACAAATCTTTCTCGGTCATCTCACTAGGCACATTTCTAGCGAATGCGCCTCAATGGTGATCGTATAATTATTCAACTTAATCAATGCAGTTCAATTACCGTGCCACGCAGATCGGTAGGCGGTGAAAGTAACATTTAACCTTATAAAGTACATTGATTTATCGATAAAACTGTTAGCTATGCAACTTTAGTGAACGAAAAAAATGTGCAACAACATATTATTGACGTAAGCGACTGAAAATTGACATGTTTTTATGATCCAAAAGGGGTAGATCTGCACCAATCATGTGCTAACAGACAGCTGTATATTCAGAAATAACTATAGATTCAACACTCGCTAGCTATTAATTCACCGCTAACCAACTCCCTATTCTTCGCCAATTAACTGTCTATTCCTCGTTAACTAAATATGTATAATGCCGAGTTGTTAAAGTAGAGATTCGCAATAAATATGCGACAACAACTGAGAGATATTTTATGGAATGCCCCGCTTGCGAAGAACATATCGGATGGGAATGGGTAGAAGAAGCCGCTATCGAACCGAATGAAGAATTCGATTGCCCAGAGTGCCAAGAAACCTTGATGTATACCATCGATGAAGGCACCTATTACGGCGCGCAACATAAAACCGTAGAAGTAGTCGACGCGTAAATTACAGCCTTATAGCGACAAGATGACCACTTCATTTCAAATACTTAGCAAATAACTAAGCTAAGCGGCTTACTTTCTTGCTGGCTCTTCTTTACTAGAACGGGCGTTCAGCATAAAATATTGAACATATGTTCAGATTAATGAAGTAGATGTTATGGCCAAGACAGCGAAGTTCGATAGACAAGATGTAGTAGATAAAGCAACGAACCTGTATTGGGAAAAAGGCTTTCACGCGACTTCTATGCGCAACCTACAAGACGTGATTGATATGCGTCCGGGCAGCATCTACGCGACGTTCGGCAGCAAAGAAGGTTTGTTTAAAGAGACGCTTGCTCGCTATACCGAACTTGGCATCCTCAATCTGAACCGCTTCCGCAGCGAAACGGATTCTCCAATCAAAGCGCTCGAAAATTTTGTAAAACGTGCGGTTGTCGAATCAAAACAAAGTTCGCCAAATGGCATGTGTATGCTGGCTAAAACGGTCGCAGAACTGACTGATGAACACGCAGAGCTATTAGCAGAAGCGAAGAAATCACTAAAGATCATGGAAGGTGAGTTCGCCAAGTTGATTACAGAAGCGCAAGAACTGGGTGAGATCAGTAAAGAGCGCGAGCCGACGCAACTTGCTCGACATGTTCAGGTTCAGATCGCAGGCCTGCGTACTTACGCCAAAACCTGTGACGATATCGATTTACTTAATTCTATGGTTGAAGACGTATTTAAGTACCACCCTTTTTAAGTTTAAGGGCTGAACTTATACATTAGAAAGCGATACAAAAAGACTCCACTTTCACCTTAACCGGCCTGAGCGGAGTCTTTTTAGTTTTGATCTAGTTAACTTTATAGATGATAAACTTTGCGGTTTAAGGATTACACCTTTCTCATGATCAACGCCTTCGCATTAAGCATCGCTTCCTTAGTACTGACATCTAACGTTTTCACGTTCGCAAAGCGTTCCACTTCTTTAATCGCCACGTCGTGAGCAAAGATCACCAGCCTCGCCCTTTCAATATCTTTCTGCGTGATACGATTGCCTATTCCGTTGGCACCCTGCGTTTCGACTTTAATCCGAACCCCAAGATGATGCGCCGCCTTTTCTAAGGATTTCGCTGCTAAGAAAGTGTGGGCAACGCCTGACGGACAAGAAGTGATCGCCAATACCTCCGCTTGCCCCTCTTCCGTTACCGAGCCACCCGTGAACTGATTAGAATTCGCTTCGCCTTCGACCACGTTCTTTTTCAGCAATATCACAATTAAAGCCGTGGTAAGAGCCCCTGCGAGCGTGCCGACGATATAGCCAATCTTGCCATCCACCACAGGCAACACAATCCAGCCACCCCATGGCGCGTGGTTGACCACATGAAACATAAAGCCAACCACATTACCAACAATGCCACCAGCCACGACAGCAGGCAGTACACGCGCAGGGTCGGCGGCCGCAAAAGGAATCGCACCTTCACTGATGCCGATCATTCCCATGATCCCCGCGGCTTTTCCGGCTTCGCGTTCGTCGCGTTTGAATTTCTTCGGCGATATGAAAGTCGCCAATGCCATGCCGAGTGGCGGTGTACAAATTGCTATCCCGACACCGCCCATCAACCATGGCTGAGTATTCACCTGCGTTTGAGCAAACAGCGTGGCTACTTTGTTGATCGGGCCGCCCATATCAAAGGCCGTCATCGCACCCAAAATGCTACCCAACACCACTTTTCCTGATCCGGCCATGCCAGTGAGCATTTGGTTCATCTCTAGCATCACTTGGGCAATAGGAGAACCAATCACCCACATCACAGCCCCACAGGTGACAAAGGTACCGACTAGTGGATAGATGAAGATAGAGCTCAGCGAGATCATGCTGTCTGGCAGTTTGATCTTCTTGAGTAGATTAACCACAAAGCCCGCGAAGAAGCCGACCACAATCGCACCGAGGAATCCGGTGTTGTATTGATTGACCGCGACCCAAGAACCGATCATTCCGGGCGCTAAACCCGGTTTGTCAGCCATTGAATACGCGATGTAACCACCGAGCACGGCGGTAAACAGGGTTAACCCTGCGATGCCCATTTGTGCGATGTCAGCCAGAACGCCACTCTCAGGCACTGCGCCATGACCCGACATCATTACCGACAAAGACAAAAGCACACCACCCGCGACCACGAATGGAATCATGTGTGAGGTGCCGTATAACAAGTGTTCTTTAAGGCGATTAAGAGATTGTGCCCAAGGGCTGAGTGGCTCGACATACACTTCATGATGGCTCGAGGCGTAACTATCGAACGATTCTGAATTGGCTTCGAGAAATAGCTCTTGAGCTTCCTCGACCGACTCCACCGCCTTTAATTTTGTAACAAAGCCATCTTCGATAAGTCTGGTCGAAATCTGAGCTAGCACCTCGATATGGTGGTCGTCGTTGTTGTCTGGGGAAGCGAGCATAAAGAACACATCCGACAGTTCGCCGCCGTCTGCACCATAATCGATACCAGACCGGCTGATACCTACCGCCACAGCTGGTTTAGCTACAGCTGTACTTTTCGCGTGTGGAATCGCAATACCATCGTCAAAGCCTGTATTACCGATGACTTCACGCTTCCAGATGTCGTCAAGGAATTCACGTTTATTGGAGAGCTTACCGGCACGGTCGAGCAGTTCAACAAGCTCTTCAAATACCGCCTGTTTTGAGTCGGCTTGTAAATCTAAGCAGATGATCTCGGGCTCGATAATGTTGGTGATATCCATATGCTGCTCTGCCTCGCCTGATTTCAGACTGAAGTAATTACGTAAGTGATAAGGTTAATAAGATGAAAAGATTAACGGTGTGAAGGCACTCAATATATAGGACGAAAGGTGCATTAACTGGATTATTGTAACCAAGAACTCAGAGTGTGACTTTCACCTTGGAATAAAAAACGCCAATCCATAAAATCCACAGAACCCATAACAATATCGCCCCTCCCTTATGCGAGCTTTCCATACTGGATTTCCCACGCAAGATAGCTTTTGCAAAATAGCTTCTGAAAGGTAGCTTATGTAACGTAACAGGGACGAGATTAAGCCGAGAATAATAATGAAAATTGTAGCGGTAACTGCGTGCCCTACAGGCATTGCGCACACCTATATGGCAGCTGATGCTCTAAATAAAACAGCCCCTAAGTTCAACGTTTCAATCAAGGTTGAGACGCAAGGCGCTATGGGTATTGAAAACTTACTGACCGCCCAAGATATTACTCTCGCAGACAAAGTATTAATCGTATCTGATATCGATATTGAACAACCAAGCCGGTTCGACCCAGCTAAAACCTTATTCATTCCCATGGAAGAGGTGTTGTTGAGTGTCGATAAAGTCTTTATTAAGCATTGTCGAACTTAAACTTTTCATGAACGAATATCAGATTACCTTCTTCGTTAACGATCCTGCCGCAAACTCACATGTCGCGCAGCCGCTGACTCGCTTAGCGAAGAAGTTCAAAAGCAACATCCGCATTATCAACATCACTCAAAATCGAACCGCTGATCTATCCAAATCCGTCGCGATGCTGCAAGTAGGTTTACTTCGCGGTGACTTGTGTCAGATAACCGCGGTTGGGATTGATGCGGAGCTGGCCTGTTTCGTTCTCAAAGATGTAATTGCTGAGCATTACGACATGGTTGGGTCACAAGTGAACCATGAATTCTCTAAAGATTTAATCCAGCGAATGCCACAAATATGCCCGCCTTGTGACATCAAATGGCACCACGCTAAGGCGCAAACCCAACTGACCAAATTTGAGTGCTTAAAAGGGCTCGCTCACCTTGTTTATCCAGAAGACCCAGATGAACTAATTCTGGCATTCATTAAGCGAGAAGAACGCTCGTCTACGTGTGTGTCACCGGGTATCGCCTTGCCGCATGTGATGTTTGAATCGACTCAAGATCTCTCAATTGCCGTTATTGTCAGTGACTACCCGATTGACTGGGCATCGCGCATCGGCGAAGTGCACGTTGCTATTGCACTCGTTCTGCCAACTAAGCCACAGCGTGAGCACATTGTGGCGGCGACCAACCTAACTCGGAACCTCCTTCACGATCAGGTCAATGAACGTCTGCAAAAGACTCGAAGCAGTGTCGACCTACAAGCCCTGTTGATGTACATATCATCTCGTCTGCTTTAAGGCTACTCATTCAAAAATAAGGCTCAACAAAAACATACGGTCCGACTTAAAAAGACGGCTTAACTAAATAGAGCCTCGATATTCAGTCGGCGTTCTACCGGTGCGATTCTTAAACACTCGACAGAAGTAGTTCACATCCTTAAAACCACAACGTACAGCCACTTCATTGAGCTTGAAGTTGTACTTTTTGAGCATGAACTTGGCACGGTCGACACGAACTCGGGTAATGTATTCTGCTAGCGTCATGTGGCCTTGTTGACGGAACATTCGCGACAAGTGATTGGATGAAATGCTAAAGCGCGAGGCAATGCTGTCTCGGGTGATTTGGCGATGGAAGTTCTCTTGAATGTAGATACAAATCCCCTGATACACATCCTGTACTCGGCTATGAGATTTTTCTACGGGCGCTTCCAGCATGGTTTTACTGTATTGCAGTAGAGCTTGCAGCAATAACTCATCCATCGGCTGCTTGTTACTCTCTCTCGCTAACGAGCTGAGCGCCTCCAAGATGTTATCAATCGCAAACCCAGAGCGAGTCTGAATACTGTGCTTTTGAATATCGTAAAAGCTCTCTTCCCCTTTGCGCTTACTCACCAAACTTAAACCCAACTGACGACGACCAAACAACATACTCAACACTGAGCAGTCAGTATCCCAGTTAGGTTTATTCCAGCAGTTAGGTGGGATGAAAATCGCGTCTCCGGCTTTGGCAATAACGTTAGTGATCTTACGATCATGACTCTCCATTTCATTAATATACTCTCCGTCTAGCACCAGCTCTAAGCGCGGAAAGTTCACCTGATAACTGCACGCTGAAGGTGTATGAAAATCTCCAGCAAACCAGATGTTATGAAACGGTTCTCGCTCATTTAACACCGACGAGATTAAGTCATGAAATATCATTATTCGAACTCTTATAAGCAGCAATAAGGCTACCGGAATAGATATACCTGTAACTGAAACATAGCGCTATTGAGCAAAATCACAATTTGAGATCTAGGTTACAAAAATCCAGTCGTAGAAATAAATCTCCAGTGCAGGAACCAATGAGGCACGTAATTCCCCAGATAACAAAACACGCTGTAGCTCTTATAAATAAAAGCTTCAATGCACGAAAAACCTTGTCAACACAGGGCTAAAAACGCCCGTTCGACCGATCAAAATCACACTCCACTTATAACGCATTAATCATCCAGTAAATGCATTTTTTCTTCACTACAGAAGGCAAGCCGTAGATTCCAGAATACCTCTAACAAAATAAAAACAGAGTAGGGGTTCATTATGATCACGACATTGATCAATCAAAATTTGATTAAGCTTTCGCTTAGCGCTAATTCAAAAGAAGAGGTATTTAAAGAGCTGATAGACGTGCTTTACGCACAAGGCAGAATCTCAGACAAAGTACAGTTTCTTGCCGACATTAAGGCTCGTGAAGAACAAGGTAATACCGGGTTTGAAGAAGGTATTGCTCTGCCACACGCGAAAAGCAGCGCGGTGGTCAAACCCGCGGTTGTTATCGGTGTCCATCAACAGGGTATCGAGTACGGCGCAGATGACGGCCAGCCATCAAAACTGTTCTTCATGATCGCTTCTCCTGATGGCGGCGATAATCACCATATCGAAGTATTGGCAGAGCTTTCTTCAAAACTGATTGAAGAAGGCTTTATCGAAAGCTTCATGAATGCTCAATCTGAACAACAAGCATTAGAACTACTGCTTACCAAACCTGAGCCGTCAGAAACGGAAACTAACGTAGAGAAACAAGGCTTCATCATTGGCGTGACAGGCTGCCCAGCTGGCGTTGCACACACGTATTTAGCCGCCGAAGCGCTAGAGAAAGGCGCGGCGGCTCTTGGCTACGACATCAAGGTCGAAACTAACGGCTCTATTGGTGTTAAAAACAGCCCGACTCAAGAAGAGATCGAACGTGCAGACGCGATTGTCGTGGCTTGTGACAAACAGGTCGACATGGCTCGCTTTGCCGGAAAACGCGTTATCAGCACCAACGTAAAAGCGCCAATCAAAGACGCGCAAGGCTTGATTAAGGAAGCTCTCAATGCACCTAGTTACCAAGCTGAACAAGCGCCGACCAACCAATCCGTTGTAGAAAAAGCCTCACAAGCGCGTTCAGACCTTTATCGTTACCTGATGAATGGCGTATCACACATGATCCCATTCGTAGTCACTGGCGGCCTATTGATTGCCCTTGCACTGGCGATTGGCGGCGAGCCCAGTGAATCAGGCATGGCGATTCCTGCTGGCAGCATGTGGAACCAAATTCTAGAAGTCGGTGTGGTTGCGTTCACCCTAATGATCCCAATCTTGGCTGGCTACATTGCTTACGCGATTGCTGACCGCCCTGCCCTAACCCCTGGCCTTATCGGTGGTTGGATTGCTAACAACGGCTCTTTCTACGGCGCTGACGCAGGTACAGGCTTTATTGGCGCAATCATCGCTGGCCTATTAGTCGGCTACTTCGTTAAATGGATTACCTCGTTTAACTACCACAAATTCGTTCAACCGCTTGTACCTATCATGATCGCTCCGATCACTGGCTCTTTGTTCATCGCGGGTCTGTTCATTTTTGTTATCGGTGCACCTATCGCTGGGCTGATGGATGCTCTTACTGCACTACTAACGAGCATGAGCACAGGCAACGTGGTTCTACTAGGTATCGTACTGGGTGGTATGGCTGGTTTTGATATGGGCGGCCCATTCAACAAGGTGGCGTTCCTATTCTCAGTCGGCATGATTGCTAGCGGTCAAACTCAATTCATGGGTGCAATGGCATGTGCAATTCCTGTCGCTCCACTGGGTATGGCTATCGCAACCAGACTTGGCCGTAAGTTCGACCTGTTCGAATCTTCTGAAATTGAAGCAGGTAAAGCTGCAGGTGCAATGGGCTTAGTGGGTATCTCTGAAGGTGCGATTCCTTTCGCGGCTCAAGATCCGATGTCGGTTATCCCAGCCAACGTGCTTGGTTCAATGACGGCCGCGGTAATGGCGTTCTCATTTGGTATCACCAACAGCGTTGCTCACGGTGGCCCTGTTGTTGCTCTACTAGGCGCAATGAACTACCCAATGCTGGCACTTCTATGCATGGCATCAGGTGCGGGTGTGACTGCGGTCACTTGTATCGCGCTTAAAAATCTACGCAAAGCCAAGCTAACAGCAGCAGCGGCTTAAGCCATTTCAACTACAATGGCTTGAGCCCCTCTACTGTCCTTTTTAGGAACGAATAGAGCTCAAGCCATGTTTCCCTTCATGGTGATTTCGATGTCTGATTTTTCTTTAGCGAACGACTCGTTCGTACAACGCTTTTTCTACCCTATGACCAACGTGATTCAAAACTACGCATGGGGTAGCCCTTCTTCGTTCAGCCAACTGTTTGGTATTGATAACCAATCTGGTGAGCCACAAGCTGAGATATGGATGGGCGCTCACCCGAATGGTTGTTCGATGGTGACTGATAACGGGCAGCAGACCACGTTGTCGAACCTTATTTCCAAGAACCTAAACCTGTTTCTAAGCGAGAAAGTCGCGAGTCGTTTTGGTGAGCTACCATATCTATTCAAGGTGTTAGCAGCAGAGAAAGCGCTATCGGTGCAAGTACACCCAAATAAACAACAAGCTGAATCTGGATATGCTCTAGAAGAGCAGCAAGGCATTCCGATGACCGCTGGCAACCGCAACTACAAGGATCCCAACCACAAGCCAGAACTGGTGTATGCCCTAACCGACTACACCGCAATGAATGGCTTTAGGTCGATCAGCGAGATCCTTGAGCACTTCCATTACCTTGATATTCCCGAACTGCATTCGATGGTCAATGACCTAGCGGGCGACCAAACGCCTAATGGATTAGCTAGCTTCTTCGCGAGCTTATTGTCTTTGCAAGGAGAACAAAAAGGCATGGCACTGACCATGTTGCTGATGAAGGCGAAGCTTTCAGATACACCTGTGTTCCAGTTGATTTCAGAACTGGAAGAGCAATACCCAGGTGATGTCGGGTTGTTTGCTCCACTGCTATTGAACGTGATCACTCTAAAGCCGGGGCAAGCCATGTATCTGGATGCAGAAACGCCCCACGCCTACATCAAAGGAACTGGATTAGAGATAATGGCGAACTCTGACAACGTACTCCGCGCAGGATTGACGCCTAAATACATGGACGTGAATGAGCTGGTTTCTTGTACTCGATTTAATGAAAAGTCTGCGGATAGATTATTGCTCAGCCCTATTGAACAAGGTGATGTGATGGAATACCAAATTCCAGTCGAGGATTTTAAATTCTCTATCGTGCAAAACTCACATCATCGCAAGATCACTACCGAAGGCGCAGAGATCCTACTGCCACTCGACGAATCCATGGTGCTCACTCACCAGTGCGGCGAAACCTGTGTGATAGAAAAAGGCCAGTCGGTGTTCATTCCAGCTTACGCAGAGAGCTACAAACTGGACTGCGTTGGACGCGTAGCGCGCGCTTACAGCTAGTTCCCTGACAAATCAGTACAAAGTCTTACTGCCCTGCTCATGCGGGGCATTTTTGTTTCTGAGGAGGTCGCTCGGTGTGTCAAAAACATAATCAAAAACGCCATCAAATATGACCTATCTCACACTGGATGAATGATTCAAATCACACTTAATTTTGCTGGATACAAATGTACAGTGAAGGGCTTTTATTTGCTATTTCGCGAAACGGGTTAATCCATTAATTTTAATTCAAGAACTTCAATAGTGAATGAGTTAATAAATGATCACACAGCTAACCAACGTCAACTTAATTAATAACAACCTTCAAGCGAATAATAAAAAAGAACTGTTTGAAGAATTGGCAAGCATGTTATTTGAGAACAACCGAATCAGTAATAAAGAAGCCTTCTTGGCAGACATCGAAATTCGTGAATCTCAAAGCATTACCTCAATGGACGGCATCGCTTACCCACACTCAAAAAGCAAGGCGGTAACTCAGCCAGCAATCGCTGTTGGTGTTAAGCGCGAAGGCATTGAGTATGGCGATGAAGACGGCATCAACCCAACCGTATTTTTTATGATTGCCTCACCAGACAACGGTGCTGACCATCATATTTATGTACTACAAGAATTGTTTGGAAAATTCAGCGATGAATTTATCCAGAATATCCATAACGCAAAAGATGAACATCAAATCCTTAATATTTTAATTAATTCATAAGGCGTAGAAAATTATGAGCACCCTAACAACTCAAGCTACGAATACCAATAATAAAAACAGTAGTAGCGACTTTAAAAAAATCCTTAGTACCATGAAAGGGCGGGATCGAACTTTATTCATTGAAAATAAAGGATTTATTTTACAGGGAACTTTTTTAGATAATCACGATCTGATCATGAAGTAAAAAAACATGAGAAATTCGCACATGATTATCAT
>NZ_JACJFF010000110.1:0-16398 GCF_014164465.1 Vibrio sp. SG41-7
TATCTAATCCGATCGTTATAGTTTTCATATGGACCTACCCTCAGTTAGATGATTGTGTTTAATATTCATCTTGGCGCATTGCGACGCCGTTTAGAAGGGTGGGTCCATTTCATTATTCCCTAAAGCGAGGGACGAGCGTTATAGGGAATCTCGCTTTGCGGTTAGAGATTCCACATACCTCATCCCTCGGTTCTGGAATGACGCTGGGGAATCAAGTCAATGTTGTGCACGTCACTTCCTACTGTGTGGCGCTACAACCACCTCACTCTTAACAGCGAGGAACTACAACCGTGTCACTTTTTACGTAGAGATACACCCACCCTGTCATTCCCTACAGTGAGGAACGAACGTGATAGGGAATCTTTCTTTTACTTCGATCTACAATTTCGACCGCATCTACCTCATCTACCTCATCTACCGCAATTCAATACTCATAAATTTGCTGTGCGGGTCCAACACATAGTCAGCAAAGGGTTCGCAGTATCCAAAGCCAAACTTTTCATACAGGTTACGCGCTGGCTTAAAGTAATCTTCTGAGCCTGTCTCTAAACTGATTTGTCGATACTGGCGAACGGTTGCTGTGTCTATTACATGCTGTAACAGTTGGCTTGCAACACCTGACTTTCGAGCAAACTGTGAGGTTCTCATTGATTTCAGTTCAGCATGTTGGGTATTTAGCTCTTTAATGGCAACACACCCAAGCAGTTGGCTGTCTTTCCAAGCGCTGAAAAAGGTAATTTCTGGCGACTTAAGTCCATCCAGATCCAATGCATGAACGCTTTCAGCTGGTGACGTGGCATACATATCGGCAAGGTGTTCTTCAAGCAATTCAACGACTTCCCCACCCGACAAGTCATCAAGCTTAATTTCTATTGATGTGCTGCTTTCCAATGCTGTTCCGTTTCCCATTGAATCCTGTGCTTTTATTTCTGGTTTCATTACCTCAACTCTCCTTGTTTAGTTCGCTTATTTGGCTTGAGTGATTTGGCTTTAATTACTGGCCTGCTTTCCTGATTGTTTTCTTTTCAAAAACTTCGTTTGAACCAGTAAAATTACCGATTAATCATGAAATTATAAATGCCATACTGACCTTACCTAGATAGCATATTTTTCTTATCTAGTCTCTTCATAAAAGTGTTCCACAATGCCTGTGTGGTCACTACGCCGAGGAACACACCTGTTTCAATTTAACAAATAAGTAGCCAGGTCGATATGAGCATTCAATTAGATTTAACCACCACGACACCCTGCCAGAACTTCGATTCCGCGCAAGGGCGCATGACACTGCAAAATCACCGAATTATTGATGTCGACAACGAAATCGCTCAGATCTTTGGTTACCGAACCCGTGAAGAGCTGTTATTGAACGTTGAATTTGTTTATGCGTTAGTTCCTGACAGTTACCAAGAGCTAGCCAAGAAACGTTACTTAGAGGCTATAAAAGGCAAACTAAAAAAAGGAAAATTGTACACCGATATTCCAGCCAATGGCCGCAACATCTCTATCTTTTGTCTATCACACATTATTGAACTCAATAGTAAACCCGCCCTCCAAGTCACTATCATCGACATCACATCCGTAGTCGAAGCTCAGCGCAAACGTAACAAAACGGATCGCATGTATCGCAAGCTACTTAATACATCGAAACAAGGGATCCTGATCCATAGAAACTTCAAACCTTTAATGGTCAACCAAGCATGGGTAGAACAACAAGGTGCAGACTCAATAGAGCAAGTGCTTGCGATGGACTCTATCCTATCCATCGTACCTGAAGATCAGCGTTCAACGGCCATCAGACGCTGCGAGAACATTCTCAATGGCAATACACCCAACTTTAGTTCCGTGGTGTCTAACCAATGCTTTGATGGCACCCACAAATACTTCAACCTCTATGACAACGTGATTAACTGGGAAGGTGAAGACGCGATACAAGTGATCCTTGAAGAAGTCACCGATAAAGTATTACTAGAAAGGGAGTTGCTGCATCGAGCGATGCATGATGACTTAACGCATGTGTTCAATCGTCGTGCTATTTACGATTGGCTCAAGAAGCCGGTAAATCAGCATATGGCGATGTCATGTCTGTTGATTGATATTGATGACTTCAAATCGATTAACGATCGATTTGGGCATACAGTGGGTGACACGGTGATTAGGCACTTAGCAGACACCATTAAAACTCACATTGAGTTGTTAGGTGGCGTAGTTGGACGTTGGGGTGGCGAGGAGTTTATTGTGTTCATTCCAACAGCGAAATCGGCCCATACCAAAATCATCAGCGAACGAATCTGCCACACCTTCAATCAACATACCTTCTTTGGTATTAATCGCCGCGCTTTTACAACGAGCGTGAGTATTGGCGTTACCAACCAGTGCGAGTGCCACTCTGCCAACACCATTGATACACTTATTCGTGTTACCGATGATGCACTATATCGTGCGAAAGCGAATGGTAAAAACCAAGTATCGATCAACGATGATGTGGCTTGCTATGAAGCACTAGCTTGATCGCAGCTCCTTGTTCTCCTGCATAACCCACTAGTTCTCTCTCATAATCCCCTGGCTCTCCTTCACAATCCACTGGCTATCCTACATAACCCACCAGCTCTCCTTCATGTTCCTCTGGCTCTCCTGCATAACGCACCAGTTCTCCTTCATAATCCACCGCCTTTTTAAGCTTGCGCTAAATGAGTCGGCTAACCGTACAAATTGAGCACAGCCACACATAATTAAAGTACAGCCACCGAGAATTAAAGCACATAACTTGATCGAATATTTGATTGCGATTTCGACATTTCGGTATATGATGCGCCACCCTCATTATATCAGCTAACGCTGTAGGCACTTATGTCCGCCAATATGTCAGCTACTATTTCTTCCAACGCACTTTATACCGACCTATCCGGTTACTACGATTTAATGTGTGTTGATATTGACTATCAAGCGCAAAGTAACTGCGTACGTAGGCTACATCAAATTTTCGGAAATGGTGGAAAGACTCACCTCGACTTAGCTTGTGGCACTGGTCCACACGTTCGTCACTTTATCGATTTTGGTTACCAAAGCAATGGACTCGATCTCAACGCGCCAATGCTAGATATCGCTCAGGTTCGCTGCCCCGAAGCCAATTTCTCAGAGCAAAACATGAGCAGTTTTGAAGTGGCGGAACCTCTGGATTTGATCACCTGCTTCTTATACTCAATCCATTACAACGATGGTTTCGAGAAGCTCAAAGAATGTGTTGAGAGCGTACATCGCGCTTTAAAACCAGAGGGGATTTTTTGTTTTAATGTGGTGGATAAAGACAAGATCAGCAATGATCTTTTTGTTCGACACACCACCAATCTTGAACAAGATGATTTCACGTTCAGCTCAGGCTGGTATTACTCTGGCAAGGGTGACAAGCAGGCGTTAAAACTCAGTATCGAAAAGACAACAGCTGGTGAGACACAAGTTTGGAATGATGAACACCCAATGGTGGCATTCTCGTTTAAGGAGCTCATTGAAATATTGAAACCCTACTTTGAGGTTCATATTTTTGAGCACGATTACGATAAGCTGATTCCTTGGGATACTCAGTCCGGCAATGCGCTGATCACATGTGTCAAAATCTAGATAAATAGATACGTGGCGAGTTAAGCCAAACCTATAGATCAAAAAAAGAACCCACACTCGCCGCTCTCCTTTTAGAGCATTAGCCAGTGTGGGTTCTTTTGTAGCAAGCTATCAGTTACTGAACTCTCGATTAGAAGTCCGCTGTCATACCTACGTAGTAAGTACGTGGCTCTTCAACATAACCCATGCTCTCTAGCTCTTGTGATACCGCTTCGTCAGTCAAGTTAGTAATGCCTGCGCGTACTCTAACCGAATCATTAATGTTGTATACCCCACCAATATTTAGCGTAGTGTAGGCTTCTTGAGTCAAATCAGTTTCGATATTACGCTCACCTCGGTAACGCGCACTAACAAAGGTGTTCAGGTCGTAAGTTGGGCTCCAGTTCAGTTTAACTAAACCCGAGTGCTTGTAACGCTCAAGCAGTTCTTCACCAGTAGACTTGTCTTCAGTGTCTAAGAACGTGTAGTTACCAGATACGCCCCATTCATCCGTTATTTGGAATTGGCCAGTAAGCTCAGCACCTTGAACCACAGCCTCAGACACATTGGTATAAGTACGTTTGCCTTTCACATAGCCAATTGAGCTAGAACTATCGGCACACCCTTTACCCGATTCAAACATTCCGCCATTCTCGCAGTAGGTTTCATCACGATCAATAAGGTCGTTAATTTCATTGCGGAACAAGGCACCTTCAACGTTCCAACGAGGTTGGCTGTATATCGCTGCAATCTCATAGTTCCAGCTCGTTTCAGGCTTCAGGTCTTCATTGCCATATAAATCACAAGCACCTTTACAACTGTTAACTGTGTAGTCGGCTTGGTTTTGGGTCAATGTTGGTGCTTTAAATGCTTTACCCACGCCACCCTTAATGATCAGATCATTCGTTGTTTGGTGCACCAAGTACACTCGCGGGCTGAACTCTTCACCGTACAATTCGTGCTTATCTAAACGACCACCGATGGTTGCGGTTAGTTGCTCAGTCATCAGCCATTGGTCTTGAACAAATAACGCACCTTGATACGCTTCTGATGTGCCATTGACCAAGTTTTCTTTGTTGGTTAATTCGCTCAACTGATAGTCCATACCAAACGTTACGGTATGATTATCACCAAGATAAGTCGTCGCTGATGCTTCTGCTATTTGAGTTAACTCTTCTACGTCGCTGCTGTAGTTAGTATCAGAATCCGCAGCGTCGTTGTCAGTCACATTTTCGCGTGAGTAGCGAACTTGTGTATCACCCCAGCTCCAAAAGCCACTGTGCGTAATCGCTTGGCTCTGACGCACTACTCGTGTGTCAGACTCAATCACAGACGATACGTTTTCTGCAGATGATTCACGTTCGTCGTCACTGTAGCCAAAATCGAAATCGATGGTTTGGTTGTCTGTTGCATTCCATGTCAGGCTCGCGAGTAAGCTTAATGTCTCTCTTTCTTCTAACGCAGTAATGTCTGAACGATCATAACCAGAGCTATGCGTACCAGAATAGGGTTGCCAAGCATCACGGCTAGTTTGGTTAACAGATAGGCGAGCAAACAACTCGTCTTCAATTAACGCGCCCGATGTTGTGAAGCCCATCGAGTACTCTTCTCCACCATCACCGTCTAACGGAGATGAAGTGTCCATGCTTAACGTAGAGCTCCAGTCATTTTCAGGAGCCTTGGTGATGATGTTGATTGTGCCACCCATGCCATCTGAGCCATAAAGTGCAGACATTGGGCCGCGGATAATTTCAACACGTTCGATCGAATCAGCAGGAATGGTCGATAAGTCGAAGTCGTTACCACGGATGATGGCACTCGCCGAGCTTAGACGACGGCCATTAACCATGATAAGCGTGTAATCTGAATCCATACCACGAATAGAAATCATCTGACGGCCAGCACGTGTGCTATCAAAGTCAGATTCGACACTGGTTGATTCTGCAACGATGTCAGCCAAAGTAATACCAGGACTGTCTTCAATGTCTTGAGCGGTGATCACTGACATTGAAGCCGGCGCTTGTTTTAGTGCCATTTCAGTACGAGTTGCCGTAACAACCATTTGCTCATCTGTTGCTTGCGCTTCTTCTTGCGCCAACACGTTAGCCGAAAGTGAGGTACAAATAACAGCGACTGCGATCGAAAGGGGTTTACGAACCAAAAGAGGTTTGCGAATCAAAAGAGATCTCTCAGACATGATATTCATTCTTATATGTGATTGGTAATGATAATGGTTTGCATTAAACAACCAGTTACCACTCTTATCAACGAAAGTTTCATACCAAAAATTGATTCTCGTTATTCAACTTTCAAATAATGAAACCAATACATATTCATTTTAATAGCATCACCTCAATAGCATTCACCACCTAAATAGATTAGGTGTATATCTCTTTAAATAAATCACGAACCCAACGACACATAGGGTCATTATGGAAACGTTTATGCCAATAGAGATAAACATCTTCTGATGGGCTTCTGATCGCTTTGGGAACGCGTTTACAAATTAAATCTCGTTGATTGGCAGCTTGTGTCGCAAATGGTGTCGGCAAGTGAAAAATAATGTCGGTCGTCTCCGCAATATCCGCAGCAATATTGAAGTTGGACAACTGAATTGGGATCGATAGTTGGCGCTGCTTATCAATCAAACCAAGATCTTTAAATCGACTTTCAATCGAGAGCTTCTTATCCCCTTGCAGTGAGATTTGACCAAGTTGGCTATTCAACAGGTCATCAACGGTGATCTCTTTATCCGCCAGAGGGTGGTCTTTGCTCATTAATAACCGATAATCGCGACTGATTACGAACATTCGATACAGGTTTTGTTCAGAACTTAATGGCTCATGCGTCGACAACACAAAATGCGCATCACCGGATAACAGGGGCTCAAAGTGTCGTTTAGGAATCGAGTCGATATCGACAACCATATTCGGCGCTTGCTGGCGAATTTGTGCCACTACTTTAGGCAAAAGGTGTGAAACCTGAGGAACCAAACCAAAAAAACGAACCGTACTATCACTCGTTTGTGGTTCAAACACGTCTCCGTGAACCAGTTTCTCCAGGCGCGTAAGCACAGAGTTGAGGTCTTGTTTGATGACCTCTGCTTTCGGTGTCAATTCATAGCCATAGGCAGCTCGCACCAACAAATCATCGTTGAACACAGTGCGAAGTTTTTGTAGAGATCGGCTCACCGTAGGTTGGCTCATATCCAACGCCAACGCCGTGTTGGAAACGTGCTTCTCTTCAAGAAGGTGTTTAAGAATAACGAGTAGGTTTAGGTCGACTTGGGCAAGATTCATTATGCAAATATTCACAACAGAAAAAATTCAGTGTGCGCATAGTGCATCTACCACCACATTAACACAATTGATAATCACTCTTATTTTGATCTGAAGCAAAATGCAGAACCGAGTTTGAGGTTAGGAAAGGTTTGAAGCTCTAAGTCAGAAATGTTTGAACATAAAACAAGAGAGGCACAATGGCCTCTCTTTGATCGTCTACTTTATGTTGCTAGCGTTGAGCTATCAGACTACAGCTTTGTCCAAGCATCTTGCCAGTATTGGCTATCTGCTGGAGCGTAAGACGCACTTGCACACCATGCCGTGTATGGCCAAGGCTTACATTCGTACAAGCCATTATCGCTGCCGACCACAATGTCACCTGCTGCGTAATTTGTGCCTGCTTCATATGGCGGGTAATCACCTGGAGGTGGAGTCGTTCCGCCACCGTCTTTAACAGCGAACGAATCATTTACCATCACCATTTCACCGTCAGATGCTTTACCGACCACTTCAAGTGCATATTGCCCTTCCGCTACATCGTACAAGTCGATGGTAATAGCGCGGCTGTCCGTTAAGTTAACCTGAGTCTGCTCAACCACAGTCCCTGCACTATTGAGCACCATAGCGGTAACATCTAACGCTTCATTTGATGTCAGTGTTAGGTCTAAACGAACATTGCCGTTATCTGGCGCATATTCTGACTGAAGGCCTGAAACTGCAAGCTCTAAGTCATCGCCCGGATCTGGGTTACCACCACATGAAGAGTCTGAAACTTTTCTCCAAACGCCCCACTCACCTGTCGTTCCTGGCTCTTCGCCGCGAGTGTACCAACCTGCTCCCCACGTTGAACCGTCATGAGATACTTGGTCGCCTTCAACATAAACGGTGTCGGCATCCCATGCAGCAGCACAGTTAGAACCATCCGTCACAGACACTTTACGGTCAGCGGTTACAGTTTGGTTCGCGCTGTCTGTTACGCTATACACAAGCGTGTAGTTGCCGATTTCATTTACATCAACACTACCAGTGTGTGTGATGGTGCTTGTTAGGTCGCCATCTTCAGCATCATTCGCCGTCACGCCTGCCATAGCATCAAATGCAGTACCCAACACAACTGTTGTGTCAGATACACCATTAAATACTGGCTTCTGGCTGTAAACCTCTACCGTTCTCGCTTTAGTGGTTTCGTTGTTATGGCTGTCTTTCACTCGGTAAGTTAGAACGTAAGTGCCAATCACACTGGTTTCAACGTAACCTTCAACATCGATTGATGACGTTAGATCGCCATCTTCTTTATCTGTTGCTGTTACGCCTTCCATTGGGTCAAACGTTGTGCCGTGAAGAACACGGGTATTTTCGACACCTTTAAGAACGGGTTCACCCTCGACTGGAGGTGGCGTCACTTGACCGTGTACAAACGGGCCGTAGTCTTTAATAAACTGCTCGTTGTATTGTTGACCGTTTTTGTTAGTGCCCATGTCCCAGTTGATAGACCAAGTCATTACACCACGCAGGGGTTGGCCTTGAGTCGTTAAGGTCTCGAACGCGTCGTATAAATCTTGAGGGTCTTGCACAAAGCCCGTCGCTGCAGCATCGATACTTGAAGGAATACCAAACACCAGCTTGTCATGAGGGATCTTGTGGAAGCCACGCGTTCCGTTGATAAGCGAATCAGAGATGTAGTAGATGAATTCTTCTTTTAATGCATCGTTGTTTTGAGCAATCCAGCCCACACCGTCAACCCAGATACCGTCGCCACCTTGGTTGTAGAACTGTGGGTTAATCCAGTCGTAATAACCTTCTAGATTATCGATATAAGGAACGTACTTACCGCCTGTCGTTAGATACGGGAACTCAGGCGCCATAGTAATAAGGAAGTTTTTCCCTTCGGCACGGTAGTGATCTTTTACTAGCTTAAGTGCGTCAGGAATAACCGTCTGGTTGTTTGCTGCGGTTACTGCTGCTTGTTCAAGGTCGATATCTAGACCATCGAAACCGTAACGCTCAGTAAGGCGGATTATCTCATCAGCAAAGGCTCTTTCATCACCCGTTTCAAGTTCTACGTGTGCATCAGCACCACCCAGCGCTATCAGTACAGAACGGCCTTGCTTGTTGAGCTCGGCAATTTGGTCAATAAATTGTTCTTCTGATAACCCAACGGTTGGGTCCAGTTTAAAAGTTGGGATTCGACCATCAGCCACATCGTAAACCTTCATGAATGACACATTCACGATGTTATACATTGGGTTTACTTCATCCAGCGTCACGCATGGCGCATTACCACCTTGGTAGCCGCCACCGTCACACCAGTTGTGCCAATAACCGACCACGACACCAGAATCTGGATTCGTCATATCTGAACCATTCGCATAAACAGCGCCAGACATTGCGGCCATGCCGACCGACACAGCTAATTGTAGAGCTTTACGTTTCAACATTAGTCCCACTTCCTTACTTAACAGCTGTGCCAATCACAACCGAACCCATTCATTGTAATCATGAATATTTATAGAGAAGTAATGGAATTTATAGGAAAAGATGACCTTTGATTTAACTTGTGATTTTAAGTCACAGATTGAATATCAGAATTAATATGATTTTGACTTTTCATTCAAAATGAAATGCTAAAATCTGTTATTTTCGGCTGGACACATTGACCATACAAATATTTAATCAACCTTAATTCACATAGATAATTAACCAAAAATATAAAAAATCACCTATAGGAAAAAACGAACTTTAAATCGACAAAAATCGATTCGAACATACCGTAATTACTGACCTCAGACCAGATACCATTGCGAGTGACATCACTAAAATAGCTTGGATATAGCCGTCATACATGTGCTAGAGATACACACGTATAACGGAATATAGGAGTGAAAATTTGTGGAATTTTGGATGTATACCTCAGGAATTTTTCAGTTAACCCTCGGCACCAGATGAATAATATACATCCAATAGTGAAATAAAATTCACCTTATCAAGTTCATTAAGTTGATTAATACCAGCCGCTGCTTTTCTTCCTCCACCCGTTTCAAAGCTAGAGCAAATTTCGTCTGCACCCGTTCTGTTTGATAATGGCGCCCGTAAGCTCACCGTGTAAGACTCGCCATCTTGGTTTTTCGTTAATACTGCTTGCGCTCGGTTTGGATCTTGATTAACGATTTCATTACCAAATACACCACTGATGCGCCTTGCCCACGTCTCACCTGGCAGTTCAAACACACGTGCGACTTCACTTTCATAAACAGGAGCAAGGTTTGATAGCTGTTGGCGATCATTTTGATAAGCAGCTCGTAGTCGATAAAACACAGAGTTTTTATCATCTAAAAGGTCAAATGGGTTCGGGTATTGATAAAGGGTTTGGTAGAGCTCAATTGGCGTGAAATGCAAATCGCTTAATGAAGAACCGTAACCATTGTAGTTAACCAAGGTACCTAGCTCTTCTAAAAACTCTGTTTGAGATTGATCGAATCCATTTTCATCCGCTAGCCGCGCGGCCACTGTTTTTAGGTTATCACCAAAAGCAGCCGCGATTGCCCAAGCCACATGCGCACCATTCAGCTTCTGGTTAATCAGCAAGCTCGTGCAGCTCTCTGGCGCGGTATCAATCAGAGTATCCAAATAGCTAGAGTCAGGTACCTCACCAGTTCGATGGTGATCGCAATAAAATACATTGATGTTGGCGTCTAGCAGTGAGTGCAATGCAGATAAGTTTTTTTCCATCGACACATCTAAAACGGTAACGGAAGAAATGTCACCTTGCTTACCCGGCTCCATAATTTGAGTAACAACTTGAGAGACCAACTTAATATCACGCTTTACACCTGTAATGAGCACGCTCTCTCTTGGCTCACTTAATCGCAGCTGTAACAACGCGATTATGCCATCTGCGTCTCCGTTGAATACGTCGTAGTGCATGTTGTTCCTTTTCCTATAGATTTAACCGTTTGCCTGAAACGCGCCAATTCGTTCGTGTGTTCGATAGTCTGTCATTATTTTAGTTATATTTCACAGATACTTAAGTCTATTTTGGAATGCCTTATTCTCATTAGATTCAAAAGATAAACACATTAATAATATTGTATGACTTATATCACAGTAAACGAACCTGAAAAGATTATAAAATAAGCGCCTCCCACTTAATGATAAAGAGACGAATGAACACTACCACCACTCTTGTTTATGACACTTTGAAAAGCCTTGCTGCTCACGCTCCTGAGCAACATGCCGAGATTCGCCAGCGTTTATATGAGCAGTTGAGCCTGCCATTTAACAAGCAGCTCTCGTTATACGCTAATGTGCTTGGTCCTATCAGCTCAGGTAAGTTAGCGGGATGCGACAATATTGATAAAGCGGTTGAACTGGCACTGGATGTGCTGGAAGGCCGAAATAAGTAATACCCCCTTAAATACGTAATATAGCGGCCTTAATCTTCCCCCAGATAGGGCCGTTTTTTTATTCGCGCCTTCGGACTCGTGAATTTCAGGTACAAAAAAGGCGCAGATGATCCACGCCTTTGGTTTAGTTTACTCTAAATGTTTAAGAGGTCTTGAACTGCGCCACCGCTTTATCCATCTCATGGGCTTGCTCTGCGACTTTATCCACTTCAACTAAACAATGTTGCGCCGAAGCGTTGTTATCACTTGAAATGGTGTTTAACTCGGTGATTGAGTCGCTCACTTGTGCCATAACAGCACCCTGCTCTTCAATCGCTGATGCAATACGCTCAGAGTTGCCCTGGATGCTTTCCATGTCGCTTAAGATAAGCTGCAGGCTAGCGTCGAGCTCTTCCGAATCTTTCAGAGTCAGTTGGCCTTGTTGGTTACATTCACCAATCTCGGTCATAGAAGCGTTCATTTGACTTTGAATTGCCGTTACTACACTGGTAATTTCAGTCGTTGATTGGTGCGTTCTGCTTGCAAGAGCACGAACTTCATCGGCAACCACGGCAAAGCCTCGGCCTTGTTCACCGGCACGTGCTGCCTCAATGGCTGCGTTCAGTGCCAATAAGTTGGTTTGCTCTGCAATGCCTTGGATGATGTTTACTGCATCGCCGATTTGATCAACATGATGGTTCAATGAGCTGATCGAATCTTGGCTGCTAGAAAGGCGTTCAGACAACTGAGTAATGTTGCTGATCGTATCAACCACCACTTCACGGCCTTTATCGGCATTCACTTTTGCTTGATGAACACCTTCAGCCGCAACTGATGTGCTTTCTGAAATTTCACCTATTGTGAGTACCATCTCTTGCACTGACGTTGTCATTGTAGAGGTGTGGTTTGCTTGAACTTCAAACTGTTTGATTACTGACTCTAGCTCGTCATGCATGTTCGACGTACTTTGTGTCAGTTGCAGTGACTTAGATTGAGATGCCGCGATTAAGCCCTCCAATTGATCAAGCAATTGGTTGAAGTATTGGCCTAAAGTGCTGAGTTCGTCTTTGCCATCAAGGTGCGAACGAATAGACACGTCGTTAGAATCAACGATGTTGCGGATTACCGAGAGTAATGACTCAATCTTACCAATGATAGAACGGACGATTAACCAGCTGAACAAAATGATCGACACAAGTAACGTGACGCAAAGGATGTTGTTGATCAGCGATAGCTTGTCCATCTCTTGTTGGGTTTCTTGGTCTAATACCGCTGAGAATTCTTTAAATTGAGTTTCGATAGCATGAGAACCCGAACGAGCTTGCCCAAGCAGACCTTCGTTGTGCTTCAAGCCAATCACTCGCTTCTGTTCAACCACTTGACGTGCAGCATCTATCAAAGCAGTTGAGCTTCCAACATTAGAAGTAATAGAAAGAACACTCGGATCGAACTCACCCTTTTCAATTAAGTCATTGAACAGGTAAAGCTCGATTTTTTGTTCAGCACTGGCTGTCGCGCTGATGTTATCGAGCAAAACATGAAACTCGCCTAGCATGCCTTTGTCACGTGCTAGCCCATAGACTTCGCTCGCTTTTACTAGGTTAACAAAGCTGGTGTGGTAAGTTTCGATGTCTTCACGTAGGTGTGTGCTGTTGGCTAAGCCTAAATCACTGAGCACTGTATCTAGCTCAGATTCAGACGCTAAGAATTTGTTGTAGTTTACGTCGAACTTGGCGAGGTACTTCATATCACTACGTAATAGGAAATCTTTCTCGTTACGGCGAAGATTGAGTAGTCGCACTTCAAGTTCTTTGGTGATTTGTTTGGCTTCGCTCATTTGAGCGGTGGTGTCTGCAAATTGCGATGTGGTAAACAACAATGAAATCATGCCGAAGATGGAGAACATCCCCAACGAATAGAGCTTTTTCTTTATATTCATATACGTGGCTCGTCTTTACTAAATTAACTATGAGTATCTAATTGATCGCATCGAAGCATGGAATACAACTCGTGCGACCTGGTTATTGTTATGGTTATGGTTATGGTTTTTGTATCAGTAATGAGCACTAAATCTAGCGACTGTTCAGCCCACCAGCAGTGACATTCTCAATGGTATTCAAACAGAGAATGAATCTTTTCACTAAAGATAAAAACATCAATAACACAAATTGAATACATGTACATTAGTTGAATGATAAAAGTGAGAGACAGCTATTTGACGGAACATAAATGGCTTGAATGTCATGGTATACAAGGCATTGAATTAAAAGACTTTGACGCACATTTGGATGCATTATTTATGATGACATTTTTTTGGCTCTCCAGAAGAGCACGAGCGAAGCGCGATAGTGGAGGTTTTGACTTGGTTTTTAAACAGTGAATCCGTCTATTGATGATTGTACAGTAAAGCGTAAACGGCGAAAAAAATGGACCTACTCAATTCGAGTCAGGTCCATTTTTTGATTGTCTAGTAAATCGCTTTGCAGCTAAAGAGTTAGGGTGCGAACTCAAGACTGACTAAAACGCTTTTACCATCTTGGTTAGGCACTTCAATAACACCGCTTTCTCATCTTCTTCGATGTCTTGTGTTAGTCCACTAACCAAATTCAAGTGAAGCTGATTGTGGTGAACGTGTATCTTCTGCCCTTCATCCGTCAAGGCAACCACAATCGCACGACGATCTGTTGGGTGTTCATGGCGCTCAATCAATTCAGCTTTAACCAGCTTTTCGATTTGAACAGTAAGTGTACCCGTGGTGATGCCCAACTTTTCAGCGAGCTCTTTCATTCTTAACGCGCCATGCATACCAAGCACTTCAATGGTGTGTACTTGAGCAAGGGAATAACCTGTCTCTTTGACAACAGACTGCTCCCACGAAGACATTTTATCGTAGAACTCAGTCAGTATTTGGTTAAGCTGTTCTATATTTCGCATGGTCGTTTGAATGCACTTCAAGAGTAAGATGATTAATCTTATCAAACTTGGCGAGCATTTGTTTATATTCAGAGACGGTTTTATCACTGTTTGATTCAAGAGTAATCGCTGCTGAATAGTGATGCCCACTCACCTTCCACATATGGAAATCGGTGACCGACGCATAAGGCATTAAGGTTTCAGTCACTGAGTCACGATAATCTTGGTCGATATTCTCATCCAGCAGGATTGGGCTGGTTTGTTTCATAAGGTTCATCGTCCACTTAGCAATGACAAATGCGCCAACCATACCCATTGCCGCATCTAACCAGTTCCAACCGTAAAACTTACCGAATAGCAGCGCAACAATCGCAAGCAGAGACGTCAGAGTATCCGCCAACACATGCATGTAGGCTGCGCGTAGGTTGTGGTCATGCTCGTGTCCGTGATCATGATGGTGATCGCCAAGTAAAAACATACTCACCACATTCACAGTTAAACCAATACAAGCAACGATGATCGCTTCATTGAACTGAATCGCTTGTGGGTTAAATAAACGATGCACTGATTCCACCAGCATCAATAATGCCACAATACCCAATGCAATCGCGCTGGTGTAGCCCCCTAGCACACTAACTTTGCCAGTACCGAAAGAGAAACGTTCGCTCTCGGCATGTTTCTTCGCATAACGGTATGCAAATAAGGTGATGCCAAACGCTGCAGCGTGCGTCCCCATGTGCCAACCATCGGCAAGTAACGCCATAGAGCCGTAAATAGTACCGGCAACGATCTCGACAACCATGGTGATGATAGTTAACAAGAGAACGTAGAACGTGCGTTTCTCACCTTGGCTGTTATGTGAAGAAAAGTTGTGTTGGTGACGTGTTGGAAAACTCAAAATGGCGTCCTTAGCTCGTGTGTTCAATGTTAGGAGTCGTTACTGATTAATCTTGCTCAAAAAAGTGCTTTGACTTACAAGTAGTTTGATTATCAAATCAATAAGTGGAATTTAGTTTGATTATCAAACATTGTCAACGATGAATTTTAAGGCTCTGATATGGGAGAGTAATAATTTATAGGGCGATCTAATTAGCTCGACTGCCTATTAGGTGGAGAAACAGCTGCGCTTTGCAGACACAAAAAAGCCCACACGAGGTGGGCCACTAAGATCAGATGGAGTTATTGGTTTTGCAACAGAGTAATCTCATCATTCACCCAACCTAACAACTGCTTGGTGGCTTTCGACAACACTTGGTTCTGCCGAACAATATAACCGAGGCTGGTGCTCGAGAAGTTGGTCAACGGTGTCACTTTCGAATGCAGATACTGCTTGGTGGATACCGCAAACTCAGGCACGATAGCCACACCAAATCCGGCTTCTGCCCAATCGATTTGAGCATCGACACTCCCTACTTCCATCACCCTATAATTAGGCAAATTAAGGCTTGGTAAACCTTCATCAATGAAGTCACGCGTTCTCGTATCATGACCCAGTAGAATCAAAGTAAGCTCTGCATCAGAGTCTTGGATATCAAACCCATCGCCAAGCGCACACCAAGAAAGCTCTTGTAGCTTAGTGAAATACAATGACTCGTTGTGCTGTTCTTTGGCGATAACAAAACCAATATCCGCCTGAGCGTTCTTAACTAAACTCGATGCCTGAGATGATGTGGTATTCAACAAGGTAAGGTCGATACCCGGATACTGCGCTTTGAACTTCTGAAACGGGCGAATCAACAAGAATCGAGAAATGATGTCACTCACGGCGATGGTTAACGTCCCTATTTTGAGATCGTTAATCGCATTGAGATCGGCCTGACAAATCTGCAGTTCGAGTAACGTTCTTAGGCTTGTCTCTAATAGCCTTTCACCTGCTTGAGTCAATTGAAATGGGCTTCGTTCTATCAACTTAATGCGCGTTTGTTGTTCCAGTTGTTTTAGGTGCAAACTCACATTGGGTTGTGTCATGTGCAGTGCATTGGCCGCTTTCCCAAAATGCTTGTACTCCGCAAGCGTCACAAACGTTTTCAACAAATTAATATCGAGCATCATGTCCTCTCTCTCGTATCACTTACATCATTCCCTTAAAGTAAAGAATGCCCCATCGTCATATATGGACCCACCCAGTTTGCAAGTAATTTTACACGTTTGGTAATAGAGTCATTGCCTTCATATATTCGGCCTATTTATTGAGCACATTATTATTGTGTTCATGGCCCTGATGTAAT
>NZ_JACJFF010000111.1:0-16295 GCF_014164465.1 Vibrio sp. SG41-7
TATTTAGAAAATCAGAGGGTAACTTGTCTGTACCAAGAAAGATGAACCAAGCCGCATGGAATAAAGATTACAGGGAAAAAGTTCTTTTTACATCAGATTAACAAAGTATATTCGCGCCCTTAGTACCATGAAAGGTCACCTGCTTTTCGGAACCTCACACATGCTGCCTTTCATCGTAGCCGGTGGTGTTCTGTTGGCTTTAGCGGTCATGGCATCAGGCAAAGGTGCGGTTCCAGCCGACGGTTTGCTGGCAGACATCTCTAATATCGGTATCAAGGGCCTTGTTCTTTTCCCAATCATTCTTGGCGGCTTTATTGGTTACTCAATTGCAGATAAACCAGCACTAGCGCCAGCGATGATCTCTTCTGGCATCATGGCTGACATGGGCGGCGGCTTCCTTGGCTGTATCGTGGCTGGCTTCATCGCAGGTGGCGTGGTGCTTCAACTTAAGAAGATCCCGCTGTCTACCAATATGACCGCGCTCGGTGCTTACTTCATCTACCCGCTTCTAGGCACATTAATCTCTGCAGGTATCGTACTGTGGGGTATCGGTGAGCCAATCAAACTGTTCATGTCTTCAATGAACGAGTTCCTAGCTTCAATGGCTGGCGCGTCTAAGATGGTTCTGGGCACAATCCTTGGTGGTATGACGGCGTTTGATATGGGCGGACCTATCAACAAAGTAGCGACCCTATTTGCTCAAACTCAAGTAGACACGCAACCTTGGCTAATGGGCGGCGTAGGCATCGCGATTTGTACTCCACCTCTAGGTATGGCTCTGGCGACTTTCCTATTCAAAAACAAGTTCTCTAAACAAGAGCAAGAAGCAGGTAAAGCAGCAGCAATTATGGGTTCTATCGGTATCTCTGAAGGTGCTATCCCATTCGCAGCGAACGACCCAATGCGCGTACTTCCTTCAATCGTTGCCGGTGGTATCGTGGGCTGTGTATTCGGCTTCATGACAGACGTTCTACTGCACGCACCTTGGGGCGGCCTAATCACTGCACCAGTATCAAGCAACATTCCAATGTACGTAGTTGGTATTGCACTAGGTTCACTGACAACAGCGGTTATCGTTGGTTTCTGGAAACCAGTCGCGGTTGAAACCGAAGAAGACATGGTTGAAGCACCAGTACAAGCTCAAACAGCTCCTGTAGCAGGCGAAGGCGAATACGATATCGTAGCCGTAACATGTTGCCCTTCTGGTGTTGCACACACCTTCATGGCAGCGAAAGCACTAGAAAAAGCAGGCTTAGCAGCAGGCCTTAAGATTAAGGTAGAAACACAAGGTCAAAACGGTATTCAGAACCGCATCACCGACCTAGATGTAGCGAACGCAAGGCTGGTTATCTTGGCACACGATATTCAAGTGAAAGACGCTCACCGCTTTGCTAACGCGAACGTGATTGAATGCTCAACCAAGGAAGCAATGAAGAAAGCAGCGACGTTAGTGGTCGCGTAACCCAAATTAAAGCAAGCTCCTAACTCAAGAGCCCTTCCCCCTAAGGGCTCTATTTTCTTCTCAAATATCGCTTTGATGTTCTTTTCATCAATCTAGAATCAATTTAATCAGTCAGTATAGTTTCTGTTCAAACTGAATTTTCTCTCTATCTTCACCATAAAAATAATTCCGTGACTGAGATGTCAAAACGTTATGTTACTTCGTAATATCACAGATTTACCTTTTAACTCATGTCATACGAGATATCGCATACCCACTGCTTAGGGCAAGCGCAACAACTGCTGATAATCGTGTTATTTCATTCATCGTTATTCTCCGATTTTTTATCTTTTTCAGAATAAATCGGAGAGCCTGAATAATTTGTTTAGGGTTTTATAGATGAGGTTACGTTTCGGCGCGTGTGGGCTGAAATATCTTAAGTGCTTGTTGATGAAAAAGAGCCGCTAATCGCGGCTCTGGTTGATGAGTGAATCGTGGTGCTACATGCTCTTCAGTCCCCACTTCTCAGCGGTTTGCTTAAAGAAACCTTGCGTCTTTTTCAGTTCAACCCAGTGATTAATGTAGTTAATCCAAACTTGATCATCTTGTGGTAGTAGCATCGCAATTGGAGTTGGTTTACGTGGATCTTTCACCGGAACAATCGCGAGTTGTTTAAACTTCTCTACTAAGGTTGCAGCCTCTACGTTTGAAGTCACGGAGACATCAGCGCGGCGAGCTAAAAGCTCTTGGAAATCCCGTGCCGGCGCTTCAATCACGATGTGTTGTGCCAATGGGAAGAAGTCCTTCACCATTTTTTCTTGTACTGTGCCGAGCGTGGCGGCAACTTTGATTTCTGCTTTGTCAAAGTCACTCCAATCGGAGAACTTCTCTATGTCTTTCTTTTGCACGACAGGGACAAAAGCCAGATAGAAGTAAGGTTGGCTGTACCCAGCGACTTTTGCTCGAGACATGTTGAGCGATGCGCTGCCAGTCACGTCGTATTTGTTGGCCGTGATGCCATTCACCAAGGTTTTCCAGTCTGTTGCGACGTATTCCACTTTTACGCCTAGGTCTTTAGCCAACTCAGTCGTGACATCGATATCAAAACCGCGGTAGCTGTTGGTTGCAGGATCCTTCATTGTCATTGGGTTCCAATCCCCCGTTGTACCAACGCGAAGAACTCCCGCCTCCAGTATCTCCTGCAAACGACTTTGGGCATGTGCGATTTGTGTAAAAGCAAGCAGGCACATACCTAATGCGATTAAGCTTTTTTTCATTTTTTATTCCTTTAAAGAATGCTGATTTCTGAGTGATGAATGTAGATATTATTTTTAATTATTAACCATTAAACAGATTTGGTTGTTAACATGGCAATAACAAATGGAGTTTTTGGGAGTAAATGTGAACTATCGTCACTTATCGCTAGTTTCTCTGCTGTTTCTGACAGGATGTTCAGATTATCAATGGGGATGGTATGTACTCGACCCGTCGACGGAGCAGGGACGAACTAATATTCAGTTTTTGATGGCTGGTTTTAGCGAGACTATTCAGGTTTCGTTGTTGAGTATGTTTTTTGCCATGGCTCTCGGTCTATTGGTCGCCTTTCCTGCGCTTTCAAGCTCACCAGTACTCAAGGGAATTAATCGACTTTACGTAGAGGTGATTCGTTCTCTCCCTGTGCTGGTATTGCTATTGTGGGTGTATTACGGAATGCCGACATTACTCGATGTCTCTTTGAACCACTTCTGGGCAGGGGTAATCGCATTGACCATTGCCGAGAGCGCCTTTATGGCGGAAGTGTTCCGTGGGGGGATTCAAGCGATTAATCGTGGGCAACATGAAGCGGCCGAATCCTTGGGATTGACCTATTGGCAAAAAATGCGATTGGTTATCCTACCGCAGGCATTCCGTCAAATACTGCCTCCCTTGGGCAATCAGTTTATTTATATCCTCAAGATGAGCTCGCTAGTGAGTGTGATTGGTTTGAGTGATTTAACAAGGCGAGCCAATGAGCTGGTGGTGAACGAATATTTACCTTTAGAGATCTATACGTTTCTGGTTTTGGAGTACCTTGTTCTTATTTTGGTGGTATCGCAAGCGGTTCGTTGGCTAGAAAAAAGGATTGCGATTCCGAGCCATTAAATGGTGCTAACCCTCAAGATCGTTCAGCTATCTCCAACAAAAAAGCCTCGAGCACAGGCCCGATGAAAAAAAGGATTGAACATGCGTTCGCCTTTAATCAAATTGCCATTTAGCAACAATAGACTCAGCTTCGTATAACAGCGCTTGAGTGACTTCGGAGTTAACGAACTTCGCGTTTTCTTGTACTTGCTGCACCGTGTGGGCACCGGCAATCACAGGGCCAACCTCTTTTTGAGCAATCAACCAATGGATTGCCAAGTGAGCGAGTGGGATACAAAGTTATTGAGGTTCTGGACGCTGTCACCGTTGATGGATGAGTTGATGAGCAGGTAGTAGCCTGATTCACCAAGTTGTTGGCTAATGGAAGAGAGCTCTTGTAAGAATGTTGGCACACAGAACAATTCATCGGGAGATTGCAGCATAATACCAACCATTTAGACTTACCGTTCGCCAGTCGTTGCGCCGCGGAATTTGGTCGGTAACCAAGTTCCTCAGCCGCTGCTAATACGCGAGCCTTAGTTTTTGCATTAACCTCTGGGTAACCATTAATCGCTCGGCTTACCGTCGCCATTGATAGTCCGAGGTGTTTTGATACTTGTGCTAGAGTCGTCATCGTTTTTTTTCAAAGTTATTTAAAGCGCTTTAAATTTTGTTCACTCCCATTGCAGCGTGTGATTTTTAAGTATTTGGCCTTGTACAAACTCAGCCAAACGTCGTTGTTAAGGGCTTAGCACTAGCGATGGGCTCTTCTGGCAAGGTGACGATGTATTCATCTAAATTGAACAACCAAATCAATCCAAACTCCTGGTGATACTCCCCCCTGTAATAAAAATCCCCACTCTCATCTGAGCGGGGATTTCTTTGTTTTGACTATTCGACACATCGACTTATTCAGTTAGAACTTCTTCTGTCTCTAGTTCAAACAAATGACATTGTGAGGTATTGAAATGAAGCATTGTCTCTTGCCCACTTTCCGCCATTCGGTCAGCATCAAAAGGCACTCGTGCCACCAGCTTGTCTGCTCCAAGTTTGAAGTAGAGATACAACTCATTGCCCATCGACTCGACCACATCAAGCTTGTGCGTTTGAGTATTAACCTCCGACAAAGGCGCATCGTGATTAGCCAGCTGAATGTGCTCAGGACGGACGCCAAACCACAGCCACTCACCGACTTTCTCTCGAGCGATAGCTTGCTTGTCTTGAGGTAGCGTCCAACGTGCGCCACTTTCTGATACTACATTCATTACGCCGTCGATCTCGTCTACTCTGACCTTGATAAGGTTCATCGCTGGCGAACCAATAAAGCCTGCAACAAACTTATTAGCTGGGTACTGATAAAGATTCATTGGCGTATCGACCTGCATGATCTCACCTTGATTCAACACGCAGATGCGGTCGCCAAGGGTCATGGCTTCCACCTGATCGTGTGTCACGTAGATCATGGTGGCATTCTGCCCTTCTTGTTTCAGGTTGTTGTGCAGCTGCGCAATGCTAACTCGCGTTGAAACACGCAGCTTTGCATCCAAGTTAGATAAAGGTTCATCAAACAAGAACACATCCGGCTTACGCACCATCGCTCGACCTAAAGCCACACGCTGCCTTTGTCCGCCAGACATTTCACCCGGCTTGTTGTTCAACAGGTGTTCGATATCCAGAGTCTTAGCTGCATCTTCAATACGTTCATTGATTTCGTGCTTTGGCAGCTTCTGTTGTTTCAGACCAAAAGCCATGTTGTCGTACACCGACATATGCGGATAAAGCGCGTAGTTCTGAAACACCATAGAGATACCGCGATCTTTGGGTGGCAGCTCATTTACACGTTTATCGCCAATGTAGACATCGCCTTCTGAGATATCTTCAAGACCCGCAATCATACGAAGTGTCGTGGATTTTGCGCAGCCAGACGGCCCAACAAACACCATAAACTCGCCTTCGCGAATATTGAGATCGACACCATGCACGGCCTTAAAACCATTTGGGTAGGTTTTCTCTACCCCTCTCAGTGTGACTTCAGCCATAACCTGTCCTTAAATCAATTCGTTAAATACTATCTTTGGGATCTGTCGTTAAACGTTTTAGCCACGTTCTTGCAGTTGATTGAGCTCAAAATGGGCAACCGATGCGATAACCAGATCCGCTACTGGTTCTAATTCGCTGTGTTGCGCAGTACCTGTCAGCACGCCAACATTGCTTGCGCCTGCATTACGGCCAAATTCCATATCCGAAACCGTGTCACCAAACATGATCACCTCATGAGGCTCAATGCCGCACTGTTCGCAGAATGCATTGAGCAGTGCGGGCGCAGGTTTAGGTTCGATATCGCCATCGGAATATCCGACATAATCGAACATCTCGCTCAAGCCAGATTGCTCTAGCGTGTAGATGGTTGAGTCTTTGGTATCTGCGGTTGCGATGCCTAAAATCATGCCTTGCTGCTTAAACAGACCGAGCTTTTCAGTCACACCCGGTAGGGCTTCAATCCAGCTTGGGTTCTCTTCGACTTCGTCATTGAAAGCCGCTTTGGTCACCTTGGTGAATTCAGCGAGCGAGACATTCGGTTGCAGCATGTTGAACCACGCTATCGCGGTATCTTCCACTGGGTTTGAAGCTAATAATCCATAGTTATCAACCACATCACCTTCAACACCGATGGCCAAGAGTAACTCAGCAGCTGTGACAGTTTGATTACCTTGGTGCTGGTCACTGTAAGATTTCACACACTCACAAGCACCACGAGAAACGTTAAGCCACATCTTGTGGAACTCTAACAATGTGCCGTCTTTATCAAATAACATCGCCTTAAACTTCATCACGGCTCATTCGCTCCATTAGTTCTCCCCAAGTACGCACTAGGGGTTGGTTAAATTCTGGTTGTTTGCCGTCGAATACGGCATTGATGCAGCCTTCAAATTCATTATTAATAGATGAAGATTGAGTGCTGTTCGCTCCTGTTGAGAATGGAAGGTCTCCACGACGAATATCGACACGGCACCAACGGTACCCTTCATCAATATGGATACTTTGCAGCTCATCACTCAAACCGATTCGATCGACAATCTCGCCATCCACCACGCATTCCGCGTAGTAAGGGTTTTCTGAATCGGTGACTGCGATACGATAACTAAGCGCCTGCCCTTGAGAATCGTTACCCGGCAGCAAATCACCTAAGTTGATGTCAAACTTCAAGCCGCAACGTCGCTCTAGGTAAACTTGCCCATTACGCAGACCAGACAAGATCCCTTCGCCGCTCAAGCCATGGCTGTAAACGAAGGTTGATGGGTCACCATAAATAGAAGGCTCATCCGATTTAGGGTTACGTTCATGGGGCTCAAGGTGTGAATCACTGCCGCCAATCGCCGTAATGCGCTGACCACAATTCCACATTTCATTGAGAGCCAATAACGCCTCTTCGGTCGCTTTCGGCGAGGTCGACCAAGTTGGGTCACAACACACTTCAAACGTAGACACTTGGCTGAGATCCACTTGATCGTAATGCCAATGCCACGGCTTCATCATCGGGTGATTAATGCCAAGGGAGCTGTGTCCGCCATTGTGCCCACTTCTAGCTAAGCTCAATCCAGCTTCCATGGTCGCTTGGCTGCTGTGTTCAACGTTTCTGAGATCCAAAGACTTAACCGGTCCATGCACATTGAAGTGCCCGAGATCGGTTGTGACTTCTAACGCAGGTAGAAATAAACACTGGTTAGAAACAGGCAGCTTAGGCTGGCAGATGTTGTGCTCAGTGAAGAAAAAGAAATCGAGCCCTTGTAATTCCACAATATCTTTAGCCGCGGCTAAGGTATTGTGACCATCAGAAAGCTGAGTGTGAGCGTGTAAATCACCACGATACCAACGAGAATCAGAACTCAACATATGGCTGTAATCGAACTCGATATCGTGGTCACTTGTCACCGTTGGGTTCAGTTCTAGCTCACTCTCAATTCCGTCAGTACCTAGGTCATTAGAATGATTAACTAACTCATCAGAGCAAAGCACATCGACTTGATACTGCATCGCACGCTCGGTACGAAACTCACCTTCAAGATTGTAAAGTTCTAAGAACCACTTGCCCGATGGAATTGCGCCATCAATCGCGCCTAGGCCAGAATTTTGCGGTTGAATAGTGAGTGACTTGTGCGCCTTTTCAAACAACACCTTGCCACGAAACGCTTGGTTGGCATCGTAGGCTGCCGCGTATAAGAATCCTTTTTTCACCGTCGTACCAGTAATGGTTACGCAGTGAGAACCTGCTGGTACATCAAAGGGGATACGTACTCTGCCAAACGGCAGCTCACCTTGAAATTGGGTCATTGTCTTCACCAAATTCGTCCTAATTGAAGGACTGGGTCAAAAAGAGGCCCACCCGAATAGATGGGCCTTTATGCATGCAAAGATAGTGTTAACCACTTTACAGATTAAGAACGATTCGCTCTGTCTAGTGCACGTTGTGCTTTCTTAGCCGCTTGTTTTAGCGCTTTATCCGCAGGCACGTTTTGGATTTGAATCTGGTCTGCTGCTACCTTCAGCGCATCCATGATCTTACCGTTGGTAGGGTCAAGGAAATCTTTGGTCGCCGTGTTCGCTTGCTTCAACGGAATCAGAGCTTGTGGGTTATCTTTAGTGAACGCTTGATACTCTGGAACTTCTGAAACGCTGTTACGCACTGGGATGTAACCTGTGAACATTGACCATGCTGCCGTGTTCTTCGCATTGGTGTAGAACTCAACAAACTCGAATGCACCTTTTGCTGCTGCTTCGTCTGTGCCTTTTGGCATTACGTAAACCAACGCACCCGCTTGTGGCGCAGAAGGGTTTGAACCCCAACCTGGCTGTGTGGTTGCCGAAAGCTTAGTGAAGTCCAAATCACCTTGGTCGCCCGATGAACCGGTGTAACCCAGTGCGTTGTCTTTCATCACGTCATCAATGGTTTTGTACCAGTATTCCCAGCCTTGACCACCGTAGTGAATACGCATGATTTGATCATCGTGGATCCACTTACGGAAGCTGTCCCACACCTCAACCCATTCAGCCGAGTCGATGAGTACGGTTTTGCCGTCATCACTGATGATCTTCGCTCCGTTAGAGAAAGCCGCGTCAATCATGTTGTCTTGGCCCCACATCGGCTCCCAACCGTAAAACGTCACTTTGCCTTTCTCATCACGCTGCGTAACTTTTTCAGCGACCTTAGCCACGCCTTGCCATGTGTTTAAGTCTTGCTCGGTAAAGCCGTTATCTGCCAATACTTGCTTGTTGTAGTAAAACACTTGAGTAGTGCCGTAAGCAGGCAAGCCGATGATGGTGCCATCGTCTGCGGTCACTTGGTCTTTAAACGCACCAATGAAATCAGAGAAGTTAAACTCTTCATCCATGAACGGCGTTAAGTCACGGCTTAAACCACGTCCATGCATTGCTTCCGCACGACCTGAATCTAGCAGCACAAGTTCAGGTGCAGTTTTAGACGCTAAACCAGCTTGCAGTTTCTGGTAGGTTTCTGTGTAGTTACCTTGCAATGCTGGCTTCACCACATACTCATCTTGGCTCGCGTTGAACTCTTCGATGAGCTTAGTCATCATTTGCTGTGGCTTAGTACCACCGGAATACCAAAAGTTAACTTCGGTTGCGGCAAGAACACTGCTAGAGAACATAGACGCGCTTGCTGCGCCAGCACACACTAGTGCGAGAGTTTTTAATTTCATTTCCGTTTACTCTTTTACGCCGTTATCGGCGATACCTGAAAGAATCGTCTTTTGACAAATGACGAATAGAATTAACAAAGGCAATACTGCAATGGTGCTCGCCGCCATGATTTGCGACCAGTTCAATCCATAGTTACCTTCGGCAATAAAGTAGTGACGAATCCCGGTCGCAATCAGGTTAAGATCCTGAGTGGTGATAACCAGACTCGGCCACATGTAGCTGTTGTAATTGGTAATAAAAGTGATGAGGAACAGTGTTGCGACTGCTGCTCGGCATTGCGGTAAGATGATTGCCCATAAGATTTTGAGCTCACCTGCACCATCAATTCGTGCCGCTTCAATCAGCGACGGATGCACCTTGATAAACACTTGGCGTAGATAAAACACACCGAAAACTGACGCCGCGTTCGACGCCACTAAGCCCATGTGTGAATCCAACAAACCCAGTTTTGCCAAGGTGATGTAAGACGGGATGTAAGTCACTGCGCCCGGCAGCATGTAACAGCCCATCACGATAAAATAGAGCACCGTCTTCGAGCGAAACTTCAGCTGCGTTAATGCGTATGCAAACATCGCCGAGTTCACAATCACCAACAGGGTCGTGAACAAAGCCACACTAAAACTGTTGAAGATGTACAAGCCAAACGGCGCACTGTGAAAGGTTTCGACAAACGTTTCCCAACGAAACTGCTCTGGAATCAAGTTCAGCGGACTAGCAAAAATCTCATCATTGGTTTTCAGCGAGCCTGACAGCATCCATAAGAACGGGAACACCATAATGGTTCCGCAGGTCGCTAAGAAAAGGTGCTTAGCCAGTGCGATAAACGAACGGCGATCGACTGAGCTTTTCTTTGACGCAATCTCTGATTTGGCCGCTTTCGTTTGGGCTGTGACTTTAGATTCAGCCGCTCTTTGATTTAAGACTTGATTGGCATCCAATACTTGCGTGGTCATAATTCTGTCCTTTCAAAAATCGACTAGTAGTACACCCAGCGCTTGCCGATGTAGGTATTAATAAGTGCCAACAATCCAGTAATCAGGAATATCACTAACGATGTAGCGGCCGCAGGTCCCATTTCGTAACGCTCAAACGCTTGTTGGTAGAACAAGTACAACAAAGTACGAGTCTCTCCGCCTGGGCCGCCTTGCGTTAATATCTGGAACTGATCGAATGCCTGCATTGCCGTAATAATGTTGACCACCACCAAGAAGAATGTAGTTGGGGAAATCAGCGGCAGCGTTATCTTCAAAAAGCGCGTTAAGCTGCTGCAACCATCGATCAAAGAGGCTTCGTACAGAGACTCAGGAATCTTGTTGAGCGCACTGATGTAAAACAGCATCGTCCAACCAATCGCCTGCCAAACCGTCACGATAATCACCGCAATCAAGGCTGTGTTTCCGTTCTCTAACCATGGAATTGCGCTAAACCCTGCCGACTCTAATAAGTGGTTGGCCAAGCCTGACTTCGTCTCGAACACCCAAGACCACACAATCGACACCGCGACCGTTGGCGTGATCCAAGGAGAGAAGATCACCGCACGATAGAACTGGCTGCCCTTGAAGTTTTTGTGCAACAACATCGCAAACACAAGCCCAAGAATGATGGTTGGAATCACCACTCCGACAGAGAACCAAAACGTGTTGAGTACTGCTTGAATGAACTCATAGTCCTCAACCATGTACTCGTAATTTTCTAAACCGATGAACGAATAATCTGGCGAGATGTAATCCCAATCGGTGAAGCTGATATAAATTGAATAACCAAATGGTACGAGCCAAAAAGTAAACAGTGGCACCAACAACGGTGCGGTAAATAACAGTACCTTTAAGCGGTTTTTCATTGGTTGTGAGAAAGCACTCATGGTGACCTCGTCCTTATTTGTATGCGGTTAAACTAAGTGTTTTTTATGACAGGTTAGTAAGAGCGCCCTTCATTTTTTTTATGGCTATCCATAAGAAAATCTTTACTCCAGTTCACCGTCTTCCATCTGGTGATAAAGCCAATCACAGAAGAAATTCACCTTGGCGCTGCGACTGTGTTTAGTAATCAAATAGTGAGCAGATTCGGCAGGCATCGAGGATTCGCTTGCCAATACCAGGTCTTCTTTCTTGAGTAGTTCAGACACCGCGAGCGAACGCACTAGCAACATTCCAATGCCATGTTTAACTGCTTCTAAGGCATGCAGAGAGTTACTCACTTCGAGCAGAACCTTAGGTAATGTCATCTCGAATTGGTTGTGGCCAAGCCATTGCAGCCAGTTCTCTCGGTAGCCTTTCACCTGAACCGTCGGCAGAGCAGCAAAGTCATGCTTACTGAGTAATTCTTGATGCTCAGATTTGAATTGAGGGCTGCACACCAACTGCCAGTGTTCTTGAAACAGTCGCTCACAATGGGTGTCTTCGCTTTCGACCTTGCCGTTAGTCAGTTCGATATCGACATTCTGACAAGGGTTGGTTGATGGCCAGTCCACCAGCTGAATATCGAGCCTGATAAAAGGGTATTTCTTATAGAAGGATGGCAGGCGAGGTAACAGCCAGTTATGACAAAAGGTGTGGTTTACGCGCAGGCTCAACACGTCGGTTTCTTTTTCACCGAACAAGATCTGAGTCTGCAATTTAAGGTGAGCAAGTGAACCTGCCACAATCGGTTGATAATGCTGAGCAGCTGACGTCAGCTTTGCGCCTTTAGAGCTGCGTTCAAACAAGGTGGTATCGAGGAAGGTTTCTAAACTTTTGAGCTGTTGGCTAACCGCCGCTTGCGTGACACAAAGCTCTCGGGCAGCCGCGCCAATGGAACCAAGACGAGCAACAGCTTCGAACGCAACAAGAGCACGTAGAGGGGGTAACATGGCTTCACCTGATTGAAATAAAAGTGAAAAATACTTCAATCAGGTTTCAGTTTTTTGCGGTTACCGTTACAGATTAATGACGAAGGGACGTTGATCAGATATTTATGATCACCGTCCCTTTTCTTCTATCTCTTATATCTATGCGTTAGGCCTGAACTCGCATTTGGCCTATCTATTCTTTGATATAGAGGTCCTTAGAATAGATACGCCCTTCCACGTTGTTCTTCGCAAAGCCACCAACACTTGGTCGCACTAGGCGAGCCTGCATGTAGTAGTAGATTGGCGCGATAGGCATATCTTCAGCCAGTAACTGCTCCGCTTGATCATAGAATCCTTGGCGATCTTGCTCGTTGGTTGCTGACAGTGCGCTGTCCATTGCAGAGTCGTATTTATCGTTGTTGTAACGGGCAAAGTTACCCGAAGACTCAGAACGCAATAAGCTCAAGAAGGTCGATGCTTCATTATAATCACCACACCAAGAAGCACGCATCACATCAAAATCACCTTGGCGACGTGATACTAAGTAAGACTTCCACTCTTGGTTTTCTAGCTCAACTTGCGCACCTAGGTTGCCCTTGAGCATGGAAGCGATCGCCACAGCGATCGACTTGTTCGACTCACTGGTGTTGTAGAGCAATTTGAAGTCCAATGGGTTAGCCGCATCGTAGCCCGCTTCTTTCAACAGCTCTTTCGCCTTTTGGTCACGCTCCTTTTGAGTCCATGTGCTGTATTCAGGCTGAGTCGCATCAAAACCAGCCGTGTACTCATGAGCAAAGGTATAAGCCGGTAGGTTACCCACCTGAGTGACGCCATTGGTGATCACATCACGCATCATCGAATAAGACACCGCTTTACGCACTCGCGCGTCATCAAATGGAGGACGTGTAGTATTGAATGCATAGTAGTAAGTACATAGCAGAGGCACCGCGGTAAACGCATCTTGGTATTTGGTTTTAAGCTGCTGCGCCATGTGTGTCGGCACATCAGACGTGATATCCACCTCACCCACCGCATAACGGTTAATCGAAGCGTTTTGGTTTTCGAACGGAATGTAAGTCACTTGGGTTAGATTGGTATCTAAACTGTCCCAATAGTTAGGATTCTTCTTCAGTTCGATGCGTTCGTTAATCACCCACTCGTCCAATACAAACGCACCATTACCCACGAACTGCTTAGGGTCACTCCACGGCTTATCGCTGTTTTCTAGCGTTGCCTTATGAACAGGCATCATCGATGTATGGCCTGTCATTGCCACAAAGTAAGGTACCTTGCTATCGAGCTCGAACTTCACCGTGTGTTTATCGACAGCGGAGATACCGAGATCTTCAACGGGCTTCTTACCTTCTGCCACGTCAGCAATGTTGTTGATTCTGGTGAGCTTGAGATACCACACGTTTGGCGAAGCCAGTTTCGGGTCGACCGCGCGTCTTATCGCGTACACGAAATCATCGGCCGTCACCGGATCACCATTCGACCATTTCGCGTCTTTACGCAGATGGAATACAAACGTCTGGTTGTCTTCCGTTTCCCAAGACTCCGCGACACCTGGGGTGATGTTGCCATCGCGATCTTGGATCACTAAACCCTCAAATAGGTCGCGTAGAATGTGCATTTCCGGTAGGCCTTCCGCTTTCGCAGGGTCAAGCGTCGCTGCTTCCGCATCATTGGCGCGAACTAAGTGCTGGTCTTTTGCCAGTGAAACACCAGCAGGTAAGGTTTCAGCAACGGCAGTCACTGATATAAAAGGGGTCAATAAAGATGAAATGAGTAAAGCCGTTGAATGTTTTTTAAAATCCATGTTTGTTTGCTCTCCTAGCCTATCTTTGAAGCAAGTAATAAAATTAACAATGCGACGGTTGACGAGTTTTGACGCTATGGTTTATTTAAAGGGGTTCATCTAATGGACTTAGTTAATGAGTAATATAGCCAATAGTGAATACTTGATAGTACTTGATCAATCAGGAGATTAAGGTGAGTTTAATTCCAAGAACGGAAAGAGTTGCGTTTTCAATAAAGCCGCTGTCATATGGAAAATCAGTGTTGGGTGCGCCTTTGCTCTATTTCCCCGCGCAAATAGAAAGCGAATCTCGCGGGCTGATTTTAGCGGGCACACACGGTGATGAAACCGCGTCTATCGCAGGTTTGTCTTGTGCGCTAAGAAGCTTACCTGCTGCCAACTTGAGACACGATGTGATCTTATCGATGAACCCAGACGGCAATCAACTAGGCACTCGCGCCAACGCAAACCAAGTCGATCTCAACCGCGCCTTTCCGACACAAAACTGGACAGAAAACGGCACCGTCTACCGCTGGAGTTCTCACACCCCAGTCAGAGATGTAAAAGTTAAAACCGGCCAAGCCGATCAACTTGAACCTGAAGTGCAGTCACTCATCAACCTCATTAAGCAGCGCCAACCCAAGTTCGTCATCTCTTTCCACGAACCACTCGCCATGGTCGATGACCCAACCCAATCGGAACTTGCCACTTGGCTAAGCAAGCAATTCAACCTACCGCTCGTCGAAGACGTGGATTACGAAACCCCAGGCTCATTCGGCACTTGGTGCCAAGAAAGAAACCTACCGTGTATTACCGTAGAGTTACCGCCTGTTTCTGCGGATCTAACTATCGAGCAATATTTGGAGGCGTTTGTGGCTGTTTTGGGGTGTGAGGGGGTGGGGTAGACAAACTCGTTTTTGGACAAAAGTGTCTCAGGGCTTACTCTAAATTAGCAATTCGTGGATAACTAAGGTATGAAAAAGTGAGTATTGGAGAGCGAGAGCTATGCGTAAAATCGCACTAATAAAAGGTTGGTTTAGATGCCGACTAAATGCGGTTCCGCTCAAACCACTATTATTGAGTAAAAAGCCTTTAGCGGTGGAGCTAGAAGAAATTCACCCTTCGAATTGACTTTGTAGTGTAAAAACGGCTCCCTATCGGGAGCCTGTCATATGTCTAAATCTCGGTGCGGATTAAGTGCAGTTAAGTTCAATCAACTATTGACGTTGCATGAAGGTTGTATTTAATCACATCGAATGTAATCAGATTCCAAACATATTTTAGCTCTTTTTTTCGCCTCATTGACATCGATTAATGTCATTCTTTTAGTCATTATATCGAAGTCGTTTTGCATCCCTTCCTTGCCATTATATTGAGCTAATTTTAACCACATGTAAGATGTTTTATCGTTTTTAGCCACACCTTTACCTTCTGCGTACATTGATCCAAGATTGTATTGAGCTGTCGCAAGTCCTTGCTGAGCTGCCTTTGTGTACAAAGACACCGCTTTTTTTTCATCTCGAGAAACACCGGTGCCCTTTGCGTACATAACACCTAGATTGTTTTGAGCATCTACATCACCCTGCTCCATGGCCTTTCTATACCAAGACACCGCCTCTTTATAGTCCTGAGAAACACCTCGACCTTCTGCGTACATAACGCCTAGATTGTTTTGAGCTGTCGCAAGTCCTTGCTTAGCGGCCTTTCCGTACCAAGACACCGCCTCTTTATCATCTTGAGAAACACCGATGCCTTCATCGTACATCCACCCTAAATGGTTTTGAGATCTCGCATGCCCCTGCTCTGCAGCCTTTTCATACCAATACACCGCTTCTTTATCGTCTTGAGAAACACCCGCACCTTGCTCGTAAGACATTCCAAGGTTATGTTGAGCATCTACAACCCCCTGCTCAGCGGCCTTTTTATACCAAAACACCGCTTCTTTATCATCTCGGGAAACACCTCGGCCTTCTCCGTACATAACGCCTAGATTGTTTTGAGCTAGCGCATATCCTTGCTCGACAGCCTTTTTATACCAAGACACCGCTTCTTTATAATCCTGAGAAACACCTCGGCCTTTTTCGTGCATAACGCCTAGATTGTTTTGAGCTAGCGCAAGTCCTTGCTCAGTGGCTTTTCTATACCAAGATACTGCTTCTTCATAATTTTGAGAGACACCTCGACCTTCTACGTACATGCTGCCTAGATTGTTTTGAGCTAGCGCATGCCCTTGCTCAGCGGCCTTTCTAAACCACAACACCGCTTCTTCATAATCTTGAAATACACCCACACCCTCGGCGTACATCCATCCAAGATTGTATTGATCATCCGCATCACCCTGCTCTGCCGCCTTTCTATACCACGACACCGCCTCTCTATCATTTTGAGAA
>NZ_JACJFF010000112.1:0-16101 GCF_014164465.1 Vibrio sp. SG41-7
AGTAGAATCGTGCATCTGCTCGAGTTGCAGCTTTTGTTGAGGAGTCAGTGTAATTTTCATGGGTCTTAGCATGATCCTGATTTTATCGAAAATCAAGCACCTTCATTGATCACGGGTATATAGGTCATGATAATCATCCTTGTCATTGCTTAGATGATCAGATCATGAAACCTAAAAATAGTTCAAAAAAATCCCCAAGCGTGGCTTAGGGATTTGTGTATAAGAGACAGCCCGAGGGAGCCTTTGATTATGTTTCTAGTGACTATTCGCTTATGTTTTTATTTTAAAATGCTTCTTCGAGCGTTTGTTCGTTCTTTTTTTCGGTTTGTTTTTCAACGGTTTCAACCTCTTTCAAGCGCGCAGTGAAATGTCTTAACACCGGCGGTTCGTAGGTAAAATCGAGCCCTTTCACTTTGCTTGCATTCTCTTTCACTTTTTCGAATGCTTCGATGATGAAGTCCATGTGCGTTTGTGTGTAGGTCGCGCGAGGAATGGTAAGGCGCAATAACTCTGCAGGGCATGGATGTTGCTCGCCCGTGGCAGGGTCGCGACCTTGCAGCAAAGACCCAATCTCAACCGCTCTGATACCCGCGACTTTGTACAACTCGCACGCCAAAGCATGTGCTGGGAACTGACCAGCTGGAATATGAGGAAGCAGTTTACCCGCATCCACAAACGCAGCATGACCGCCTGCTTGCTGGCACACGATGCCCATCGCTTCTAAGCCATCAACAAGGTATTGAACCTGACCAATACGGTACTCCAACCAGTCTTGGCGCATACCGTCATATAGACCAACCGCAAGACGCTCCATTGCGCCACCTTCTAAACCACCATAGGTTGGGAAGCCTTCTTGCACCACACATAAGGTTCGACACTCTGTGTACACATCCATGAAAGAGTCGTCTTTAAAGCACAACAAGCCGCCCATTTGTACCATGGCATCTTTCTTGGCAGACATGGCTAAGCCATCCGCGTATTTGTAAGACTCACGAGTGATCTGTTCGATTGTCCAATCTTGATAACCCACTTCTCGTTGTTGAATGAAGTAGGCATTTTCAGCGTAGCGTGCCGAGTCCATAATCACAGGAATATCGTACTTCTGAGCGATTTCATAAACGGCTTTTAGATTGGCGATAGACACTGGCTGTCCACCAGCAGAGTTACAAGTAATGGTGCTCACAATATAAGGAACATTGGCTGCGCCCGCTTCTAAAATCGCTTCTTCCAGCTTCACCACATCGAAGTTGCCTTTGAAGTCCGCATTCACTGAGGTATCGAACGCTTCTTTGGTATAAACGTTCTTCGCCACACAGCAATTCACTTGGGTGTGGCCTTGCGTGGTATCGAAGAAGTAGTTCGACAGAGCGACCATTTTGCTGCGATCGAGCCCTTTCTCCATTTCACGCTTCTTGATAAGAACCGGAATGTAGATCTGCTCTGCGCCGCGCCCTTGGTGGGTTGGAATCGTCAACTCGTAACCGAAGATATCCTTAACCGCATTCGACAATGCGTAGTAACTGCGACTACCACTGTACGCTTCATCACCCATTAGCATCGCGGCTTGCATACGCTGAGTGATAGAACCTGTACCACTGTCTGTCAGTAAGTCGATAAACACATCATCACTATCCAGTAAGAATGGGTTCATGCCCGCGTCAACAATGGCTTGTTCACGATATGCAGAGGTTGTTCTTTTTACTGGCTCTACAACACGAATACGAAACGGTTCTGGTAGATGTTTGAAGTTTTCCATAATAGTACCTTTCTATACATTCCGATCAGGTCGAAATCTATTTTCTTTAGATGTCACGAATCCTCACCATTAATTTAATAGCTCCGTATAAAGATAGACGGAAATTAACAATGAAAATAAACAAGTTAAATAATGACTTATTAATCAAACCTAAACAGAGGCTGAGATAATTAGCGAGAACGACAAAACAACGAATATTCTGCACGAAATAATAAGTGTGACAGTCATGCGTTCAAAGGTTATCAAAGCTGCTGATAGGTAAACAAAGCACGCTGCTTTGCTGGCGCGTGACGCCTAGAGGGTACTACTCTGAAGAAAGGCGGAACGAGAGCTGGTGATCTAAGGTATACCAAGCTAACAAGGTTAGCCATGTTGTTGATTGCCATTTCAGATACATGTTCACAATATATCCCTACGTTGAAATCAAGATGATCCGAAATTTAAATATAGTGCAATTGTTTTATAAATACAGCTTAGAAAAGTATAAATGTGATCAACATTTAGAATGATAATTAAATACGATAGCATGTTATATAAACTGTGAATCACAGCCGTTTATATACTATTAAACTAGTTCAGCGAGTTACTTAATATTATCGAATCTCTTTTAAACTCAATGCTTCCTCGAATAAGGGGCGAAGATGGCTGTTTTCTAAAAAGCTATCTTCTAGGAATCTAGTGAGCTAAAAAGATAAGCTCTGATGAGGCTCAAACCTCACCAGAACCGTATTCGCAGTGAATAACTTACTTTTTCTTCACGACTTGTTTGATGGCCATTTCAGCCAGTTTTGGCGTCGCTGCTTTCAATGCACTGGGGGCAACCTTCTTACCCGCCTTGACCGCTTTATTCAGTTGGCCTTTAACCGACGTCCCTCTTTTCATGGCTTCTAAACGTTGGCGATTTCTCTGAACGTTATTTGCGTCAGCGATACGCTCGATCAACGTCTGCCTTAAAGTATCTAAACCAAACTGTACCTTTTCTGGCGCAATCGCCAGCGGTAACACGATATCGGTTTGCAGCAATATATGATTGTATTCGAGCGCTTGAGCAATGATCTTCGCTTTGGTCGATGTTGGATTCTCTAAGTCATACGGTGGTTGCCAATCGTCTACAGGCTTTAATCGGTCTACCTGATTCACAACCGACACCACAATCGGCTTCTTGCGTGAGATGTTCTTAGGATCGTCATAGAAAGCATCAAATCTATCTTTCAGCTGCTTATCCAAATCACGCGCAGATTGATTGGCTTTAAGCACCCATAGCACCACATCGGCTTGGGTCATCTCTTTCAGCATTAAGGCTTCGGTTTTAAGGTTGCCATCAAGCCCCTGAAGATCAACCACGCGAACATCATTATCGTCGACAAACGCGTTATACACCGTTGAAGTGTCGGTTGATGGCAGCACATCCACTTCTGCAACCAACTCTTGCTTAAGCGCATTGATAAGCGAAGATTTGCCAGAGCTGGTTTGCCCCACCAGCACTATTCGCACAGGCTCTAATTCAGGAGCAAAGCGTTGTTCGTCGATTTCAGACACATCGGACGCTTTAAGTGCTTCATCTTCAATGCTGAAACGTCCGCTATAGAGATCAATCGCCACCGCCGCAACTTCATCTAATAAGGCTTGTTTAGCGGCGTATTGCATGTCATCAACCACACCTCTTGTCATTGAAGATGTCGCTTGCTCTCTCCCTAAATCAGAAACAACTTTTAACGGGTTCAAATAGAGGTTTTTGAGGTGATTCCCCCAAATAGCGGCCTTAACGATCTTCTGCCCTAGCTCGCCATATTTATCATAGGCTTCGTAGCCCGCCTTAATGTAAGAAACCTTGAGATACTCAATGCCCGGTATATGCTCTCGTACTACCAGTTTGTAGCGTCGGCTGACCTCTTCGAACAGCTTTAGTCCTTCAGGAATCGAGAAATCGAGCGATTTCTTATCAAACTTTTTCGCCACAAACTCAAGTACTTCTAAACCGGTTTGGTCTAGGTTGCCCCACTCTATGTCGACCAGTAATTGTTGTCGTACATGGTGTTTTGAATCATTCCAGATCGACAGTTCTTTTTGAGACCAATCAGTCGAAGCCCTAACCAATGCATCCTTGATATCAGCTTTGTTATGTTGTGATTCAGCTTCAGCAGTATCCTCGTCAAGGTCATCGCTCTCTTTATTCGAGAAGGGCTCCGTACTTGAAGAGCGGCTTGAAGAATCGCGTGAAGAACGACTAGAAATGAACAAGGGAATGGTGAATACCAAGGTACTCACGGCAATGGCAATCGACATTTCGAGTAGGTAACCGTATTTGATCGCCAAGAAGACACCAAAACCCATCATGATAATGCTTGGGAAGATCGCCGAAATCAGAGCAATGCCCCAGCGGCCGCTCGATAGCACCGCCAGTAATCGAAATAGGTTTCTAATTTTCTTCATAGCCCGACGCCGCCTTTCCTTTTTTCAGGGATTCTTTGTAGATCTTCTGCATCTCTTGTTCAGACACTTCTTCGCCTTTGTTCTTATGATAGAAGTAAAAACAAGCCGCGCGACCTAAACCATAAGAGGTGCCGAAACTCATTGCCGCTGCAGCCACCGCACCTACCGTTTGACCATAAACTGGAATTAGCTTTATCAACTGTCGAGTGCCCAGCTTCATTCCGTATTGCAAAGCAAAACTGCTTCCCAGAGTGCCTATCAACTCACTGAAGACTCTCTTGTTCCACTCGACCCCATATTGATTCGCTAAACTATGAAGCATTTTCGCTTGAATCGCAGGTACCGACACCAAACCAACACCCGGAATCAGGTCGCTCGCTGCTGCACTTCCTGCATACCAAAGCACTTCGTTTTCAACTTGATCAAAGTTGGCTTCTTCTTGCGTGGAGTGCTCTTTGTCTTGCACCATCATTCCAATAACAGGAAGAATACTGGTCAGCTTTTCTAACAAGATGTCATAGTTGTAAATTGAACCACTGTTATTGCTCGAGTCATCCGTTTCGAAATCGACCGCTACCGATTCAAACTCTTTACCCCAAGCCTTCTCTACTTGGTTGGTGTTGAACTGAACCTGCCTTGCTCGATCTGTTTCACCGGAAGACAACACCGCCGTATGAAGCAGCAACAAGTGTTTAATCTTCTTCTGTCTCTTAATCTGCTTTAGAGCCGCAAGCACTGAGGATTGTTCAGGTTCGTCGGCTTTCATTACAACGACTAACGCATTACCTGCCTGGCCAATCTCTTCCAGATCCTCTTTCGCATCATAATTCGCTTCGCTTAGTCCTCTGGTATCGAGAAAGCGCATCACGGGTTTGTCTTGTGGGAATTCGTAAGACATCGCCGTCATGGTACAAGGCGAAAAACCATTGCCCACTTCTACAGAAGAGTCGCCAGTCACCGCCTGAATAAACGATGACTTGCCCGCCCCCGTTTTTCCCAAGAGCCACAATGTCGGCAGATGCTGACGCTGGTATTCATGGGCCTGAGTAAGATCTGGGTTCTTGCTCGGATTAATGAAGTCTTTTATTTGATCAAACATGTTCAGAGTAACGCTCACTTGATGTTGAGATTCGAGTTGATGACAAAGCAATACTGACTTATATAATCACAAATCATATTAAACTTATGTTTGTTCAGTCGCACAGGTTTACAATGCCTAAACGCTTGTTTTTATTTGCGCGCTCATTTTTATAGACGCTTTTTTATACGTGCGGGTATCATCGTATTGATTCACGCATCGAACAAACATCAACAAACACAGAGAAGTAAAAGGTAAGTATGGAACAAATTTATTTAGCTGGCGGTTGCTTATGGGGCGTACAGGAATTTATTAAGTACGTTCCTGGTGTTATCAGCACAGAAGCAGGTCGTGCCAATGGAAGCGCCCAGCTAACCGAAAACGGGACGACACAATGCGATAGCACGCAATGCAATGGCACACAAAGCGATTACGATGGCTATGCCGAGTGCGTACAAATTGAATTTGATCCAAGCGTCACGTCTGTAATGATTTTGATGAAACACTTGTTTGAGATTATCGACCCTTACAGCGTCAATAAACAAGGTGTCGATGTGGGAGAGAAGTACCGCACAGGCGTATACAGCACTAATGCAGAACACTTAACCGAAGCTGAGCACTATATTGCTTCAAGAGATGACGCCGACCGTATCGCTGTTGAGGTGTTGCCGTTAACTCACTATGTCGCGAGTGATGATATCCACCAGCATCACCTAAGCCACTTCCCTGAAGATCACCACTTATGCCATATCCCTTGGGATCTGCTGCATAAGTACAAGTCCTAGGCTTAAGATCTTATCGATTGATCTATTTCACCATCAAACCGGAAATAAAAGAAAGTTCCCCAGGACGACACACCAATAGTGAAAACTTGAAAACCAGTAATAAGTACTGACAGCGGTACGGGAAAATGAAATGCTTTTAACACACCCGTTACAGTTTCTCTCGTCCATTAAAAATGGTGTCATTATGAAGAAATACGTTCCAATCTTAATTGCTCTTAGTGCGGTATCTTCTATGAGCTATGCAGCAACACCACGTGAAGATGCTGTTGACTACTTACAGATGCGTAAAGGCGTGGCTTACCAAGTAAACCATTCAAAACCCTTCACTGGTCAATTTGAAGAGAAGTTTGATAACGGCCAAGTCGCGACCCAAGCTCAGTTTGCTGACGGCCAAGAACTAGGGTTAGAAACTAACTGGTATCCGAATGGCCAAGTTGCCTCTAAAGTGAATTACGTTAAAGGTGAACTACAAGGCAAGGCAGAAACCTGGTATCCAAACGGACAGAAAAAAGCAGAACTCAATTATAAAGACAATGAACTATCAGGCACCGCCTCTCGTTGGTATCCCAATGGTGAACAAAGCCTGACCGCTGAATACAGCGATGGACAAAAAGATGGTTTGGTAACGGACTACTACCCTAACGGTAATAAGGCAAGCCAAGCGAAGTTCGATGAAGGTGAAGTCGCGAACGGAAAACTAACTCGCTGGAATACTAACGGTGACAAGGTTGAAGAACTGACCTTTAAAGACCACAAAATCACGTCTAAACAGGTTTGGATGCCGACAGAAAGCTAAATACAAATGGGTGAGTGCTCGTGTTACAAAGCACAAGTACTCATCTTCTTTAATCTCAAGTAAGCACTGTGCTCTCCATTAACAAGATCTATTGACCTAATCTCCCCCCTCCTTCCTTTTCCTCTCCCTTTATGTCCAAAACAATCACTAATAACAAAATAATCATCAATAGCCATTGAAAATAATAAATATTTAACTTGCGCATAACCTTTCCATAAAATACTGTAAGCAAACGTTTCCGTTGCGAGTCAGATCTCAATTACCGACCTCGTAAGCTATCTACACGCAAATAAGAGAAACACGATTCCAAATACGTTGTTGAGTCTTATTGTTCTGCTTTGGTGCCCGCCTATGAAAATTAAAACCTCCCTCTTTAGCCTAACTTGTTTATCCATTGTGTCTTTGTTGGTTGTTGTGTCATTCACTGAACTGGCCAACCTGAAATTGATCAAACTTGAAAAAACGCTGATCAAAGTAAAGTCGCTCGAAGTCTCTATGCTTCAGCTCAATAGAACCGAATTAGAGTTTCTAATAAGCCATGAGAAAGCACTCAAGCCAGTATTCGCCAAAGAGTACTCTCACTTTCAACAATTGATGGGGAACTTTTCCGTCCTGCTCAAAGAGTCTGACATTGCAGTCCCAGAGCTAGAAAAACTGACACTTGAAGTGAAACAATACGACAAAGACTTCTCGTTAATGGTCGATGCCATCGACCGCAACCCAGCCAAGGTCGCTGAACTCAAATCAGAAATGAAAATGCTGTTTGAAGATATTATCTCGATATTCATCAACGTTGAAGGCAGACTAGAACAGCAAGTCGAATCGATTCAGCAAACCATTACGACCTTCATTGTAAGCTCCATTATTACCGTCGCTGCATTATTAATGGTGCTATCTTTCGGCATCTCATCTCGCATAGCAAAGAAAATAGCCTCGTTGAACTCGACCATGATGCTCGTCGCTCAACAACGCGACTTTACCGTAAGAGCCGAAGACAAAGGATCGGACGAGATTGCCGATATCGCAAAGGCATTTAATACAGTCCTCACCGATATTCGTCAGCTTGTCGGCCAAGTTCAGAGCTCTATTAAAGAGCTCGGCAATATTTCGAACCAGCTACAACGCGATGGAATAGAAGTTGAGAGCGCTTTAAACAAACAGCAGCAACAAACTGAGAACATTGCGACCGCGATAAACCAGATGGGCAGCAATATTGAAAACGTAGCGACCAACAGCGAAAACGCCTCATCCAATGCACAAACCAGTTTCGCTACGGCGAACGAAGGTCTAAATGATGTGGCATTTACTAGAGACACCATCAATACCCTTTCGGCTGATCTTGTCAGTGCCAGTGAAGAAGTAAATCACCTTTCTGTTCACTCAGAGAAGATTAATACCGTGTTGGAGGTTATTAAAGACATCGCAGAACAAACCAATCTACTTGCTCTAAATGCAGCGATAGAAGCGGCGCGCGCTGGCGAACAAGGTCGTGGCTTTGCGGTGGTTGCGGATGAGGTAAGAACCCTAGCGGGCAGAACTCAGCTTTCAACCGAAGAGATTTCAACGATTATTCAAGGCGTTCAAGACCAGACCCAAACGGTAGTGAATACCATTCAAAACTGTTGTGAGAAAGGCAACAGCAGTGTCGACTCTTGTGAAAATGCGCACTCAAGAATCAGTACCGTTATCGCAGACATGGAAACGATTCTAAACAACAGCTTGGAAGTAACGAATGCGATGAAAGAACAAAGCGCTGTCACCTCAGAGATCATTGAAAACGTGAGTGCGATTAAGCAGCTAACACTGGCCAATGTGACGGGAGCGTCGAGAAACGCGGCTTCTGCAACATCTGTGGTAGAACAAACCGACTCATTAGAACGTGCGGTGATTGATCTAAAGATCTAAACCGACTCTCATTGGTTTATTTCTTATTATGGATTAACTTAAATATAAGTTATGCAAATAGGAAAAGTTGAAGGACAAAAGCACGCTTAGCGTGCTTTAAAATAACCGTGTGTTACTCGATTTACGCATCAACTACAAACTAACTACTCTGTTGTTAACTGATAGTTTAACCGCTGTAGATGGCTTGCTGACGCCTGGCGTGCTTTATCACTATTACCAGCCATAATTGCTTCGTAAATGGCACGATGTTCTTGGATACACGTGTTGCCCTGTTCTGACGAGTGAACAATAAAGTTATTAAACATGGTCGTTAAAATGTGACCAAATGGTAGGTAGAAGTCATTCCCTGTTGCCCTAAAAATAAGGCTATGGAACTTCATGTTAATGTTTAACCAACGCTCTTTATCCAACGGTTCTTGTCTAGAAACATCGACCATCTCTTGGAAAGTTTCTGATAATTCAACACGTTGCTCAGCACTTGCAAATTTAGAAGCTAACGCACAAGCTTCTGGCTCAATAGCCCGGCGTAATCCTAAGAATTGATGACAGAATTGGTCGATATCTGTTAGCCCATCCATCCACTCAATAAGCTGTGAATCTAAAAAATTCCAGTATGCTCGGTCAACGACTCGAGTACCAATTTTCGGACGGGATTCTAGCAGCCCTTTGGAAGTGAGAAGCTTAACAGCTTCTCGTAATGCCGTTCTACTAATACCAAATTGCTCACACAGAGCCATCTCTCCAGGGATGATCGAGCCCTGAGGCAAATCACCCGACAAAATACCGCGAGCAATTTCACGTGCCACTTGCACATGTAAGCTTCGCTTAGAGCCTGAAATTGAATTAAAAGTGCCTAGCATAAGTCTACTTACTTATTAGATATGTATTATTAAACTACACTTTAGCACTGAAAGTACGATGCACCAAATCGGCCCACCGACCACGAAAGTTCCCTTGAGATTCTATGGTTTAGTGCCATAGTACTCATACGTTGCAACACCAACAGTAGTCAATATTGTTGATACTTCAGCTGCTGGTGACTTTTTCCGTTCAGGATCCTAGTTAGGTGCTTGGAACGGTGGTAATGCTAGCGATGCAGCATTAGCAGGTCATATTGTGGCAGGGACTGTGATTCAGCATCCAAGTGCTATCATTCCTCTAGAAGCGACGCCTGATTTGTCTCTATAATTGCGCACTTTATATATTAATCAAGGGTTTGCTTAGTTGAAAGCCGGCCCATTGTTAACGTGAGAAAGAATTCATGACTACATTAAATGAACAACTAGCAAACCTAAAAGTAATCCCTGTAATCGCTATCAACCGTGCTGAAGATGCCATCCCCCTAGGTAAAGCACTGGTTGAAAACGGCATGCCATGTGCAGAAATCACACTACGTACAGAATGTGCAATCGAAGCGATTCGCATCATGCGTGAAGAATTCCCAGACATGCTAATCGGTTCAGGTACTGTACTAACTAACGAGCAAGTTGACGCATCTATCGAAGCGGGCGTTGATTTCATCGTAAGCCCAGGTTTCAACCCTCGTACTGTTCAATACTGTATCGACAAAGGTGTTGCAATTGTACCGGGTGTAAACAACCCAAGCCTAGTTGAACAAGCAATGGAAATGGGTCTTCGTACGTTGAAGTTCTTCCCTGCTGAACCTTCTGGCGGTACTGGTATGCTTAAAGCATTAATAGCGGTTTACCCTGTTAAATTCATGCCAACTGGCGGCGTCAGCTTGAAGAATGTAGATGAATACCTATCTATCCCTTCTGTACTTGCGTGTGGCGGTACTTGGATGGTCCCAACTAACCTTATCGACGAAGGTAAGTGGGATGAACTAGGCAAGCTTGTTCGTGACGCAGTTGAATTCGTGAATAAGTAAGCCACCTCACCTAATGGCATTTTAACGTAATTAATTTTTAAGATATAAAGCGGTCGCGAGATCGCTTTTTAATACTTGTAAAGATAAAAATAGCTGCTGTATCGCACTATCAACTCCTCGATTGCCTCCCAACTCCGGCCTTTCCAATGGTTTGATCTCTTTCTCTGATTGTTTCTGTTACTTTGAATAACAACACAAACACAACAGATAATTACAATGAAAAAAACATCACTATTACTTGCTTCCATTACTCTGGTACTTTCTGGTGTAGTACAAGCTGACCAGCTAGAAGACATTCAAAAATCAGGCACACTTCGCGTCGGCACCACAGGCGACTACAAACCTTTTTCTTACTTCGACGGCAAAACCTACTCTGGTTATGACATTGACGTAGCTAAGCATGTTGCAGAGCAGTTGGGCGTTGAATTACAGATTGTTCGTACCACATGGAAAGATCTACTGACCGATCTAGACAGCGATAAATACGACATCGCGATGGGCGGTATCACGCGTAAAATGCAGCGTCAGTTAAACGCAGAACAAACTCAAGGCTACATGACCTTTGGCAAGTGTTTCTTAGTTGCGAAAGGCAAGGCAGAACAATACAACAGCATCGAGAAAGTGAACCTTTCTTCTGTGCGTGTTGGCGTGAATATCGGTGGGACTAATGAGATTTTTGCGGATGCTAACTTGCAGGACGCGAGCTTTACACGTTACGAGAACAACCTAGACGTTCCGCAAGCTGTTGCAGAAGGTAAAGTTGATGTGATGGTGACAGAAACCCCTGAAGGACTGTTCTATCAAGTGACGGACGAACGTCTTGAAGCGGCACGCTGTGAAACACCGTTTACCAACAGTCAATTCGGTTACCTGATACCAAAAGGTGAACAACGCTTGTTGAACACAGTGAACTTCATTATGGATGAGATGAAATTGAAAGGCGTCGAAGAAGAGTTCCTGATCCACAACTCTCTTAAGTAACTCTTTACGATTTATACAGTGACAAAAAAGAGGCCAGCAATGCTGGCCTCTTTCGTTATGGTTAAATGGTTCGCTTTTAGTTTAATCGTTAGATTCTAATAGCTAGCCTCCAATTTGGCGTTAACCGTGAGTGATGACATTTTGTTGCACTAACGCATCCAGAATGTCTGACGGCATGGTGCCACTTAAGGTTAGTTGTGGCGCAAGGTCTTCAACCACAATCACCTGTTCTGTGGTCCCTAAACCATCAGGATTGATCGTTAGTTCAATATCATCCCCTTCCACTTTCGCGTCTATCTGTTGTAGCAATGCAGACATGTCTGGAGATGTATTCTTCAGCTCAGGTAATACTTCACGGAGATCGATTTGGTCCCCTTCAGACAGGCTGAAATCAGTAATGGTGTCTTCAACGCCATCTTCAATATTGAGCCATACAAACGAATCCATACCATTGCCACCGGTTAGAATATCGGAACCGCCGCCACCAATGAGTGTGTCGTTACCGTCACCGCCAACCAACGTATCGTCACCCGCTCCACCTACAAGTCGGTCATTTCCAGTTCCGCCAGTGAGGGTGGTATCAAAGTTACTCGCTAAAAGTTGCACATCGTCTGTTTCAGAAGACAGATCGAGATCTATTGGATTGGCAACAATATTGAGATTCAGATCGATGTTTTGAGATATCGCGATATCGTTGTTATCCGCCTCTTCAGATACCGCCTCAACTTTCAAGGTGTAATTACCCGGGGTTAACGGCTTACCTAATGATGACTGCTCGACGAGTCTGAGACTATCGATCGCATCAGCGGTCGCTATCCAAGTATCACCCACCAACGAAACCGTACCCACATCACTGGTTACATCAACACCATCCGGAACATCACTAATCTTCAACGTTAACTCTTCAGTAATGTCCGTCAATGCAGCGACAATTCCAACTAAAGCGACTCCACTATTAGCGACCACAGATGAGCTGGTCGTAATGTTTCTCACATAGTTAAATGCCGGATCAATAGACAAGGTTGGCGCATTAGCGACTGGTGTCACTGCGATATTATAAACCACTGGTGCGGTTTCAATCGCGATACCAGAAGGGTTACCGCTGTCTTTGGCGATTACTTCTAAGCCAATGCTATTGGTTGGAGACAAGCTCGCATCGAGGTAGACACCGTTTGGACTGGTTGGCGTATCAATCAGCGCATTCAGGTCACTCAAAGTACCAACTAAGATAACCGAACCAGTGTTGTTGCCGTTGACCATCACTGTCGTCACTGCCGGAAGTGATACGTTCAATGTACCGTAATCCACTGTCAGCGTGACTGTCATTAAGTCATTAGAAAATGCATCCACATAATCTGGGTCACTGACATTGATACCATTCAATAGCTGACCAGCATCCTCGTCAATAATCGTAGTGACACTGTCACCATTAACAACAGGCGTATCGTTCACTCCGTCGACAATCGCTGTGATCTCTGCAGTATCCGTTAGGAAATCATTAGCGCCGTTGGTTGTACCATCATCCTCGACGGTATAGGTGAACTTAACGTTACCGTTGTATTCATCAGCAGCCGTAAATATCCAGTACGGGCCAGTAATCATAGCGTCATCAGCACCACCTACGTTCTCAAAGCGCTGTAACTGGCCTTGGCCTTCGTCGAGCACCAGATTGGTCACGGTAATCGTGTCGTTTTCCGGATCGCTCGTAGCAGCAATTAAGTCTTCCTCTTTGATGATCAACTGCCCTTCTTCAAGGATGTTTCCTAAGTCGATATCCGTTGCCACCGGTTGATCATTCACTTCCGTTACCACGACGCTAATTTCGCCGGTATCTGTTAAGAAATCATCAGCGCCGTTGGTTGTACCATCGTCCTCAACGGTATAAGTGAACTTAACATCACCGTTGTATTCGTTGGCTGCGGTAAATACCCAGTACGGGCCAGTGATCGTCGCATCATCAGCACCGCCCACGTTCTCAAAGCGTTGTAATTGGCCCTGACCTTGATCGAGCACCAAACTGTTCACAGTAATCGTGTCGTTTTCCGGATCAGTGGTTGCGGAAATCAGGTCTTCCTCTTTAATGACCAGCTGTCCTTCTTCAAGCATGGTGCCCAAATCAATGTTCGATGCCACTGGCTGGTCATTGACTTCAGTAACTACAAGGCTGATTTCAGCGCTATCGGTTTTAAAATCATCCACACCGTTGGTGGTACCATCATCGATAATAGAGTAATTGAATTTAACGTCGCCGTTGAAATCATTATCTGCAATAAATATCCAGAATGGCCCCGTAACCCCAGCGTCATCAGCACCACCAGCATTTTCAAAGCGCGTTAGCTGACCTTGCCCTTGAGTAAGAGTTACGCCGGTTACCGTGAGGTTATGGTTTTCTAGATCAGAACTCACTGCAATCAAGTCACCTTCAACAATCACGATTTGACCATCTTCCGCAATCGAACCTAAATCAACATTAGTCGCCACAGGAGCATCATTCACTTCCGTCACCTTAATGGTGAAGGTAGTTCGATTGGTTTGAGCGGTATTCGGGTCACCCGCGTCAATCAGACCGTTATTGCCACCATCATCGAGCGTTGCATTGATTGTGACTAAACCACTCTGGTTGAGGTAGTTCTGGTCTGGGTCGGGTTTGAAAGTCACAGCTCCATTAGTCAATGCGGTATTGATGTCAGCTTCTTTACCGGTAATCACCAATGAGCCGTCAGGTTGCAATACAAACGTCACGTCAGGAGAGCTGGTAAACTCAAACACACCTTGCGCTCCCGGCAGTGTTTGGTCGACTTTAAGCGTCAGTTCATACGGAGCATCTGGATTATCAAAGTTTGCGTCGACGTCGTAGATACTAAAGTTGTCGATGGCAACACTGATGTCTTCCGATGTTTCAATATTCGTTACGTTCACAAAGATCGGTTGATCGTTAATAGGATCAATCACTAAATCAACATCGAAGCTGGTTGGCGTACCTAAGTATTCGGTGTTGTCAGCGTCTGTATCCACCGAGCGAACCGTAATTTGCAATGGCCCATTGATGCCAAGCGCATTGCCCGCATCGCTGTTGTGTTCACCCGAATTAAATACGATCTTATCGAGTGACTGAGTAGGAACATCAAGTGTCCATAGCTGCGTCGCCGGATCGTAGCTAGCCAATGTCGTGCCATCTGGATAGAAAATAGAAGCATCTTGAGGAACACCCGCCACTTCAACTCGAAGCGTTTCGGGCGCATTCTCGGTATACGTCCCGCTTCCTGTTGCAGACAATTCTTTATCCAAAATAGTCGCATTGATTTCGATATCAATGTTTTGGCCTTCGTTGCCTGTTACAGAATCAGTCGGATTGGTATCAACATCGTCACCAACAGGTACCACATGCAGTTTGAAGCTTGGCAAGTTTGCCGCCGCAGTAGGCACACCTAGCAACGATTCTTGAGTGAAGACTTCCACACCAAACTCAGCGGTACCACTGAAGTTTTTAGGCGGCAAGATCGAAATCTCACTTAAATCGAATGACAACCCCGAAGCTTGAGGCAGTTGAACACTCCACTCTCCGTTACCATTATTTTTCACGGTATATGTCGAGCCTGCATCTGCACGCATTTGGAAGCCATCAGGGACATCGGTAAACTTAATCGACACAAACTGTTCTGAACCATCAAGGTCAGTCAGTGCAATCGATACAGGCCCTGTACCCGACAGAGAGATGAGCTGGTCTTCGTTGCCAGTAATCTCGATAACATCCGGATCGCTACCCGGTCCAGTGACAGACACGTCATCGACCACAGGAACGACTTCAAAGCTGACACTCGTAGAGAAAGTATCTGAGTCTGTTGCCGTACCCGCAGGAGAAGCAGGATCATTATAGGTTGCGGTATCTGTGACTGTACCGCTGACATTAACCTGCACTTGGTTAATATCATTACCCGTTGGGTAATTTTCGATTGCCCTAAAGAGCACGTTATCGAGTGCACCCGCTGCTATTTCAGCCTGATTAAACGTAACAGATGTACCTAATGAAGTACCCGTGTTGTCATAGAATGCACCTATAGAAGGGTCGTCCAACGTTAAAGTAATGGACGTAAACGCTTCTTGGCCGCCTTCGACGCCGGAAACCTGATCCGAAATGGTCGAATTGAAGTCGAGTTGAATATAGGTGTCTTCGTAACCCACCGGATCTTGCCCAGCTTGACCGTCGGTATCAACAGGATTAAAGGCATCATCAAGCGAACCCACGACATTCACCTCAATCGTTGGATCCGTCTCAGCATCTGGTGCGACTTTGATGATAACTTCAGTCACTAAGGTCTTCTCATCACCAGAGAGCGTGTCTTTGGTGACGATTGTTAGTGGTAATCTAAAGTCACCAGAGTAGTTTGGTGGCAGATTCAATAACAAACCCGATGAATCGACGGCTACGCCCTGTTCGACAGTCGTCTCGTAAACATATTTCCCATTCACAAAGTCAAC